>DNMS01000395.1 GCA_003488105.1 Rhodospirillaceae bacterium | reverse complement strand
CCGACGGCGATCCCGTCGTCGGCGTGTTTCGATTCCTTCTTCGTGACCGCGATCTGCTGTGCCAGGTCGTCGGGTGTGATGCCGGCGCGGCCCGGTTTCAGATGCATAACGGCGATCGACACGGTGAGCAGGGGGAAGGTTCGCTCGACGCCGCCGCGGTCTTTGGCGACGATGCCGCCGGCGTCGCGAGCGTTCTTGTCGTAAAAGGTTTCGACTTGATGGCGGAACGACTCGCGCAGGTCCGCAAGGCGTTCCCGCGCCTGGTCCAGGCCGATGCCGCGCCAGCCGGCGAAGAAATCATCACCGCCGATATGGCCCAGGAAGGCTCCGTCAACGATGAAGGATTTCTTCAGCAACTCCGCGAACAGCAGGATCGCGCGGTCGCCCTGACGGAACCCGTAGGTGTCGTTGAACGGCTTGAAGTTGTCGAAATCGAAATAGGCGATGACCGCTTCCGTGGCGTCGTCGCCGACCAGGTCTGTCACGTATTCGACGACCATGTGGTTGCCCGGAAGCTTGCTTAAAGGGTTGGCGTCGCGCGCCATGGCCAGATGCTTTTCGTTGACGACCTGAAGCAGCGACGCGGCGGTCAGGAAACCCACGTAACGCAGGTTCTCGACCACGATGATCCCTTCCTGGGTGCCGGACAGGGAATATTTCTCCAGCACCCGTTCCGCATTGTCGTGAATGTCGGCCACGGGGCAGGGGCGGATGAATTCGTTGAGGTGGCGTTTGTAGGACACGTTGGCCAGCAGGTCCTTGCCGTAACGCGAATAGGTAAAATCCTTTAGGTCTTCCTCGCGGATGATGCCCAGCGGTTCCTCCATGTCGTCGACCACGGGAAAGAAAGTCATGTTCTTGTTTTTGCGGAAATGTTCGAAGGTCGCCATGATGTCGCTGGTGCTGCGGATGGGGGCCGGCATGGACAATTCCTGGTCGATGAAGCGGCGGTCCGTTTCGCCCTTACGTAGGTCGCGCACGCGGGGATAGGTGCCCCGCAGGTCGGCACCCATGATCAGCGGCCGTTCGATGAAATAGCCCTGGATCAGGTTGCAGCCCATCTCCTTGCAAGTCAGCAACTCCTTTTCCGTCTCCACCCCCTCGGCGATCACCGTGATGCCCAGGGTCTGGGCCAGGCTGACGATCTGCGACACGAACAGCTTCTTCATGCGGTCGGACTCGATCCCGGAAATGAAGAAGCGGTCTATCTTGATGTAATCGGGGTTCTGATCGTAGAGCAGCTTCAGCCCCGCGAAGCCGGTCCCGAAATCGTCGATGGCGATGCGGAACTGCCGGCGCCGGTAGATTTGCGCCAGGGTTTCGGTGCTGGAGACGTCGCGGTCGACTTGATGGCGTTCGGATACTTCCAGCGTCACGCGCGACGGTGCGAGGTTCGCGGCCCGGGCGGCCTCGACCGTATCGATGGCGCGGTGGTCGTCGGTCAGCAGCACGCGGTTGTCGATGTTCAGGAACAGGCGCACGGACGGTCCCAGGTCGAGCGTCGAAAACTGTTTCATGGCGCGCCCGCGCAGCAGGACCTCGACCTCCTGCAGAATACCCATGCGGAAGGAAAAGTCGAAAAAGGCGTGGATCGACGCGAAGTCCAGATCCTCCTGCCCACGCATTAGGGCTTCGACACCGTAGAGGTGCCCCGTATAGGGGTCGATGATCGGCTTAAAGGCGAACCGGACCTCCTCCCGCGCCCAGGTTAGAAACCGGATGGTGGGATCGTTGGCGGCGCGGCGGAGTTCGGCGGTGGGGACGGCGATGGCGGGGTCGGCGGGGTTCATGGCGCTTCCGGTTGGTTGACGGCCCATGATGTTCGGGCGGGATGTGGTTGAATATCTCCCGATTTGTCGACAATTTTCGACATAGGTCGGGAAATGTCCACGGCAATCATCACGTGAAATCAAAACTTCATCTGCCGTTCATGGATTGAAGACGGCCCGCGTTGCCGCAATGGCCGTGTCGTCGGCGCCGGAGGAGGGGAATGCGGCGTTGCGCCGAAAAAACATTCACATATTATAGATTGTATTCATATCGAAGGGGGCAGCCCACGCCGTTACATCACATGGTGGGGGGCTGTATTTGCATTCATCGGGGGCTCAATGACCAAGCTGATCGACTTCAAGAAACTGAGCACGAAGTTCTTCGGGGCGACTGTGCTTCTGTTCGCCATCGCGGGGATCGTGACCATCATCATGAGCTCGCGCAGCCTTGACCGACTGAGCACGATCATCGGCGAGGTCGACACACTTCTGAGCCGCGAAAGCGCCGCCCTGCAATCTGCGCATGTCGAGCGGCTGAAGGCGGGGCAGGCCCGCGACCGTGCGGTGATTACCGCCGAGAATGCCAAGGAACTGGCCCAGCGCCAGCAGCAGATCGCCGTCCGCGAGGCGGAGCTGCAGGGCTACTATCAGGGCGCCTTGCGCATCGTCGCTTCGCAGTTGGAATCGATCCTGTCCCCTATGAGCAAATCCGACCGGGAATTCTTCATTCTTGACGGCTCGGTGTTTCTGACGGTGCTTGAGGGCGCCAATTCGATCGGGTTCTATCCGATCAGCGATCTCGACGGCTTGACGGATCTTGCCGATACGGAAGGGTTCGCGCCCGCGCGGGTCAAGACGTTCGAAAACGTGATCGGCGACAATCTTGGCGTCGAAACCCCCTTGCTGGCCATCGACCGGGAGGCCGGCCTGATCCGCATCGCGGCCCTCATCGGCCCGACGGCGGAGCGTTTCGGGCTGATCGAAGTCATTCTTCAGGACCGCCTGACCCCGATGAAGACCGAGGCCCGTGAACTGGCCGCGTCCTATGCGGCCAAGCTGTCGGAACAGTCCGCCGAACAGGACCGACAGTTTCAGGCCCGTTTGGCGGAACTGGACGCGCAACGCAAGGCCGGTGAGGAAGAGCGCGCCCGGCAAGAGGCCCGAACCGCCGACGAGGAACGCTCGGCGCGGCGCCTGTTGATCACGGCGGTGGTTCTGTCGTCCCTGTTCGGCGCGGTCGCCATCAGCGTGCTGGTCGTCAGGCTGATCACCCGGCCCCTGGGGCGGAACGTCGCGATCATGTCGCGTCTGGCGGGCAACGACACGGATGTGGAGGTGTCCGATGTTCACCGCACGGACGAGATCGGCGAAATGGCGCAGGCGGTCCAGGTTTTCAAGGACAGCCTGATTGCGGCCGAGCAACAGGCGGAGGAGCGGCGGGCCGAGCGCGCGGCCCGCGAGGCGCGGGTCCAGAAGATCGAGGCCATGGCCAAGGAGTTCGATGCCCAGGTGTCCGGATCGCTCGACAACGTGAGCACCGCAACCCGGGAAATGCGGGGGACGTCGGAGCAGATGTCTGGGGTTGCCCGGCAGACCGCCGATCAGACCAAGTTGGTCACCCAGGCCTCGGAAACGGCGGCGGAAAGCGTGCAGACCGTGGCCACGGCGGCGGATGAGCTGAGCAAGTCGATCACCGAAATCGCCGAGCAGGCGGCGACGTCGAGCCAAGTGTCCGAAGCGGCGGCCGATCAGGCGCGCAAGACCGACGAGCGGGTCCGGCGCCTTAACGACGCGGCGCTGAAGATCGGCGAAGTCATCCAACTGATCACCGATATCGCCGAACAGACCAACCTGCTGGCCCTCAACGCCACCATCGAGGCGGCCCGCGCCGGTGACGCCGGCAAGGGCTTTGCCGTGGTCGCCAGCGAGGTCAAGAACTTGGCCAATCAAACTGCCAAGGCGACCGAGGAAATTGCGGCGCAGGTCACCAATATTCAGTCGGAAACCGGCGACACGGTGCGCGCGATCGCCAAAATTTCCGAAAGCGTTGATCGTATGTGCGAAATCGCCGCCGGTATTTCCGCGGCGGTCGAGCAACAGTCGGCAGCGACCCAGGAAATCGCTCGCAACACGGACGAGGCGACCACGGGCACCCGCCGCGCCAGCGACAGCACGGCCCAGGTCGCCCAGGCGGCGGCCGAAACGGAACAATCCGCCGCCGAAGTGCTGAAATCCGTCGATACGCTCGACCGGGAAGGCGACCGGCTGCGCCGTTATGTTACCGAGTTCCTGGATCAGGTGCGCGCGGCCTGATCTTCTCTGCGTCAAAAATGGGCTGAAATGCGACCGGACTATTTACCGATGTGATTGAATACGGGCATAGTTCCGGCATGTCTAATGCGCCAGCCCTGAACATCCGCGACGCCGCCGCGGAGGATGCCCGCCGGTTCCAGGCCAACCTGGAGCTGTTGGCCGAAATGTCGCAGGATTTCGCCGCGTCTCGGGACCTGGACGCGGCCCTGCTCAAGGCCGTCGGGCATATCACGGATTCGGTCAATGCCGAGGGCGGTGCCCTGTTCCTGCTTGACGAGCAGGGGGAACATTTACGTTGCCATGCCTGCGTCGGGGCGACGGAAATCACCGGCGTCATGGCGACGGGCGACATCTGGGTCCGTGTGCCGGAAAACGTGCGCATGGAAGTGACCGGAGCGTTGAATCCGGGCGTCGCCGCCAAGGACGTGATCCTGAAAATCTGCGGCGATCATGGCATCATGGGCTTCGGCTATCAGGTCGTGGAATTTTGTGGTGACGGCGTTGCCGCGATGTCCGCCCAGGACCGCATGACCCTGACCAACATGGCGGCCGAAATCGGCGCCAAGACCGGCATCATCGCCCCCGACGCCAAGACCATGGAACTGCTTAAGGCCTGGGGTATCAGCGGCGTGAATGCGGATGACTGGCAGTCCGACGCCGATGCCGTCTATGCCAAGCGCATCACCGTCAATGGCGACACCCTGGCGCCGCAGGTCGCGGCCCCCTCCAGCCCGGAAAACGCCGACGATGTCGGCAACTACCCGAACGTCAAGCTGGATCAGGCCTATCTCGGCGCCTGCACGGGCGCCAAGCTGGAAGACATGCGCATGGCGGCCCAGGTCCTGAAGGGCAAGAAGGTCGCCGCCGGCACGCGGTTCCTGGTCGCGCCCTCGACCATCAAGATGCGCGAACTGGCCGCCGCCGAAGGCACGCTTCAGATCCTCGAGGATGCGGGCGGCATTATTTTGCCGTCCGGCTGCGGCGGCTGCATCGGGCTGGGTGACGCGCGTTTGGCCGAGGATGCCGTGGGCATCTCGTCGACCAACCGCAATTTCGTCGGTCGGGCCGGGCCCAAGTCGTCGAAGCTCTATCTGGCGTCGCCCTATACGGTGGCGGCATCCGCCGTTGCCGGGCAGATCGCCGATCCCCGTGACATGCTCTGATCAGAAGGACCTGCAAGATGATACATAAAGGCAAGGCCTGGAAATTCGGGGCCAATATCGACACCGACCTGCTGGCCCCCATTTCGGCATTGACCAGCGCAAAGCCGGAAGAGGCCTATACCGAATGCCTGAAGGACGTCGACCCGACCTTCTCCGCCAACTGCAAGGAAGGCGACGTCTTCGTCGCCGACGAAAACCTGGGCATCGGATCATCCCGCGAATGGGCGCCGCAATACATGCGGTCCTGCGGGATCCGCGTGATCCTGGCGAAATCCTTCGCCCGCATCTTCTACCGCAACTGCTTCAATCTGGCCGTGCCGGCCCTGGTCTGTGCCGAAACCGACAAGATCGCGACCGACGATCAGTTGGAGATCGACATGGAAAAGGGCGAGGTCCGCAACCTGACCAAGGGCGAAACCTACAAATGCGACACGGTGCCGGCGCACCTGATGCAGATCGTCGCCGACGGCGGCCTGATGCCGCACCTGAAAAAGAAATTCAAGAAAGCGAGCTAAGTAAGAATGACCGAAGTAACTTTGTTGGAAGCCGAGGACGTCCGCGACCGCATTTTGTCCGGCGAGGAAGTCGCGATCCTGGATGTGCGCGAATGGGGGGTGTTCGGTGACGGTCACATGCTGTTCGCCGTCAACT
>DNMS01000277.1:14505-17855 GCA_003488105.1 Rhodospirillaceae bacterium | reverse complement strand
CCGAAACGGCCGACGGCACCTTGTTGTTGGACGGTGAGCGTGCGCGCCTGGACGATCTGGCCAAGCGCCTGAAGCTGTACAAATTGCGCGCCAAGGTCACGATCGAGGACCAAAGCGAGCAATGGCGTGTCGCCGCCCTGCCCGGCGGAGCGGGCGCAGACATCCTGGGGTCCGACGCCGGGACGGCACAGGCGAAGGACGGCGGCGTGCTGTTCGTCGACCCGCGCCTGACGGCCCTGGGGGCCCGTGCCATTCTGCCCGCGGACAGCGTCGAGGCCACGCTGAGCGGACTTGGCCTGACGACCGGGGACCGCACGACCTACGATCTTCTGCGCCTGGGCCTGGGCGTGCCTGACGGCAGCCGCGATATGGTGGTCGACAAGTCGATCCTGCTGGAAAGCGGGTTTGATGAGCTGAACGGCGTCGACTGGAAAAAAGGCTGCTATATGGGCCAGGAACTGACGGCCCGCACCAAATACCGCGGACTGATCAAGAAACGCCTGCTGCCTGTGGAGATCGAAGGCGCCCTGCCCGAGGCAGGCACGCCGATTACCCTGGACGGCAAGGAAGTGGGCGAGGTTCGATCCACCGCCGCCACCGGATCGGGCGGACGCGGTCTTGCCTTGATCCGTCTGGAGCATCTGGAAGCCGGCCCGTTCGATGCGGCGGGCGCCAAGGTCACGCCACGCAAGCCGGATTGGGCTGTTCTTCAGACCGAAACGTAAAGAAACTGGCGCCGCCGCTTCCGTATCGGGATGACAGGCTCTAGTCTCTCGGCCCATGACCCTGTTCTTTTTCAAACGGGCCGCCCGCCTGCTGAAACCCGTGGCGCGCAGCTATGAACGCCGGCTGGCCGAACTGGGCCCCGACGCCCGCGCCGTGTTCTGGAAAAGCGAAGATCACCAGCTTGTCCGGTTCGAAACGCTCTATCAGGTCATTGACGACGCCGACGCGCGGGCGGGCGGAATCTCCATCGCCGATTTCGGCTGCGGCTACGGCGCCCTGTTCGATTTTCTAAAAGACACCCCGGCTCTCAAGGACGGGCGGTACGTCGGCTACGACATGTCGAAAAAGATGGTTGAGGCCGCGCGTGTCCGTATCCACGATCCCCGCGCCCGCTTCCTGCAGCAGATCACCGTGACGGAACCCGCCGACTACGTCTTCGCCTGCGGCACCTACAACATGCACATCAACGCCGACGCTGCGGAATGGGGCGACTATGTGAAGGACAGCCTGCGCGAGCTTTGGGCCAAGACCGACAAGACCCTTGCCTTCAACCTGCTGCGCGCCGATGCCGTCGAACGATATCAGGGCCTGTTTTATGTCGACGGTGGGGAGTTCCTGAATTTCTGCCGGACGGAACTGTCACCCCACGCAACCGTCACCAACGACGATCCCCTGCCCGACTACACCTTCATCGTCCGGCGCTGACGCCTAGGCATTGTTGAACAGCAGGGCGGCCACGGCCAGCACCCGGCGGTCGGCGCCGCGCCGCGCGATCACCTGCACGCCGATCGGCAGGCCATTGGACCGCGTCACGGGCACGGTCATTGCCGGCTGCCCCCCCAGGGTCCACAAGCGCTGCGGTTCGCGCGGGCCGGTGCCCTCGCTCAGCAAGGGGGCGACATCGACCGTCGCCGGCATCAGGATCACGCCGTCGCCGATCCAATCATCCAGGGCCGCGGCGATCTTGTCGCGTCCGGCCAGGGCGGCGGTGTAATCCTCCGCCGTCATCCCGCGCCCACGGGTGATGTAATCCCGCACCCGGTCGCTCATCTTCTCGCCCTGGGCGTCGAAATCGCCGCCGTGATGCTTCGCCATGTCATGGGCCAGCAGGACGTCGATCAACCCTGCTTCCTGGTCGGCGATCTCATCGGGCAGCACCCCGTCATCGACCTCAATGTCTCTGGCGCGCAGATGATCGGCGGCCCCATCAAGCGCGGCCATAACCGCCGGCGCGGCCCCATCGGGATACCACGGCCTCAGCACGGTCGCCGTGACCGGCAGGCCCACGGGCTCTCCCGTCATTGCCGGCATCAGCACATCCATCAGCGCCCCCGCCACCTTCGGATCAGCGGACAGAAAACCGACGTGGTCAAGCATGCCGGACAGCGGCATGGACCCACCGAGGTCGATCACCCCCCAGGTCGGCTTGAACCCGATGCAACCGCAATAGGAAGCCGGGCGGATGATCGAGCCGATGGTCTGTGACCCCAACGCCGCCGGCACCAAGCCGGCCCCCACGGCGGCGGCCGACCCCTGGGATGAGGCCCCCGGGGTGCGCGCCGGATCGAACGGATTGGTCGTCGGCCCCGTCCGGGAAAGGGCGTATTCCGAGGACACGGTGATGCCCGCCGCCAACGCCCCCGCCGCGCGCAGGCGCGCCACGGCGCGGGCATCCGTCGCCGGACGGCGGCCGTCGTGAATCGGAGTCCCCCAGCCGCAAACGTAGCCGCCGACGTCAAACACTTCCTTGACCGCCAACAGCATGCCATGAAGCGGCCCACGCCGCATTTCCGGCAGGGCGTCGAGGGCCGCCGCATCGGCACGTAAACGGTCTGCGTCGATGCTGCGGAACGCGCGCAGGGTCGGTTCGGTTTCCGCGGCGCGGGCAAGGAAGTGTTCGGCGGCGTCGGCGGCAAGCCCCATCGTGTCGTTGGCCGGGCGGGGCGGGGCCTCAGTCATGAAAGGTCCCTCCCCCGCCTTCAAGCTTGAAGGACTTGGCCAGTTCCTCGTCCAACTGGTCGTAGATCAGCTTTTCCAGGCGGCGAAATTCCTCGCCCGAGAAATCGCGCGGATGGGGCAGGTCGATCTTCTGGTCCAGTTTCACGCGCCCCGGGCGGGCGGTCATGACGATCACCCGCGACGCCAGATAGACCGCTTCCTGCACCGAATGGGTGACGAACACGACGGTCTTGCGGTTGCGCTGCCAGATTTCCAACAACTGGTGCTGCAGGAACCTTCGGGTCAGGGCATCAAGCGCGCCGAAGGGCTCGTCCATCAGGATGATCGACGGGTCCGTGGCGAAGACGCGGGCGATGGCGACGCGCTGCTTCATGCCGCCGGACAGCTCTGTCACGCGCTTGTCCGCGAAGTCCTTGAGCCCCACCATGTCCAGATACTCACGGGCCTTGGCATGGCGGTCCTCGACGCCCATGCCCTGACGCTCTAGCCCGAAAGCGACATTGTCGATGACGTTGAGCCAGGGAAACAGGGCGTAGTCCTGGAACACCATGCCGTGGTCGATGTCGGGCTTGGTGATCGTCTCGCCACCGACCAAGGCCTGGCCGGCGGATGGTTTGATGAAACCGGCCAGCACGTTCAACAACGTCGACTTGCCGCAGCCGGAC
>DNMS01000277.1:5481-14306 GCA_003488105.1 Rhodospirillaceae bacterium | reverse complement strand
GGCAATGAACTCGCCCGGCTCGAATTCCAGGCTGGTCGGGCGCAGGGCCTCGACCGGCTCGGACTCTTCGGATTGAAAGGTGACCGCCAGCTCGGAGATCGAAATCCCCTTGGTGCCGCGGCTCTGGCTTGTGTGATCGGCCATCCTATGTCCCCCAGGAGAAACGGTCGTTGACGGTGCGGAACACGGCATCGATCAGTACCCCCAGGATGCCGATGGCGACCATGCCGACCAGCACCAGGTCGGAACGCAGAACCTCCATCCCGTCGGCGATCAGATAGCCCAGGCCGACCTGGGCGGCGACCAGTTCGGCGGCGATGATCGCGGCCCAGCCGGTGCCGAAGGAAATGCGCAGGCCGACGATGATGGTCGGCATGGCGGCGGGCAGGATGACCTTGCGGAACAGGGCGCGGTCGTTGTCGCAGCCGAGCACCTGACCGGCGCGGATCAGGACCGGATCAACCCCCTTTACCCCCGACACCGTGTTCAACAGGATGGGAAAGAAGGTGGCGATGAAGATGATGAAGATCTTGCCGGTCTCGCCGATGCCGAACCACAGGATGGCCAGGGGAATCCAGGCCAGCGGCGAGATCGGCCGGAACAGTTCGATCACCGGATCGACCAGATGTTCGAAGCGCCGCCAGCGACCCATGGCAAGGCCCAGGGGGATGGCGATCGCGGCCGACAACAGCCAGGCCGAAACCACGCGCCCCAGGCTGGCGCCGGCATGGACGAACAGCTGACCGTTGACCACCAATTCGGCGAAGGTCTTGGCCGCCAGCAACGGCGGCGGCAGCAGCGCGACATGCGCCTGGGTGAAGATCACCGCCATCTGCCATACGAAGACGATGAAGATCGCCGCCCATAGGTAGGGCAGAACGGACGCAGCGGTCTTGACCGATGTTTTCACGGGACATCCTTGAAAAAGCGGGAACAGAAGGCGCAACGGCATCGGCGGCAGGCGCCAAGGGCACCCACCGCCGAACGCCTGTGCGTTATTGCTTGATCATTTCCAGTGCCTTCTTGGCGAAGCTGGGATCGAACTTTGGATTGTCATCAGGCTTAAGGATTTCCGCGTCCTTGAGGAACTTGGTATAGGCGTCGATGGTCGAAGCCTCGGGTGCCACGTCCAGGTTATAGACGGAGATGCCTTCCTTCAGCGCGTAGCGGATGACTTTTTCCGGGAACTTGATCTGTTCGGTCCACATCTTGATCGCCTCATCCTCGTTCTTGAGGATGAAGTCGATGGCCTTGACGATGGACGTGATCAGATCCTGAACCAGTTCGGGCCGGGCGGCGATGAAATCCTCGCGCGCATAGACGCCGTTGCCGATGTAATGACCGGCCTTGATCGGCAAAATCTTCTCAGCCTTGATCAGAACCTTGGAATGGCCTGCCGCCAGCGCGTTGGAGACATGAGGATCCCAGGTAATCCCTGCGTCGACGCTTTTGTTCGCCAGCAGGGTCGGCACGTCCGATCCCTTGGTCTTGAACAGTTCCACGTCGCCGACCTTCAAACCGGCATCGGCCAGCGCCTTGACCAGCAACGGATACTGCTGCGATCCCTTTCCCGGAAAGGCGATGCGCTTGCCCTTCAATTCCTTCACGGATGTGATCGGTGAATCGACGGGCACCATCAGGGCGGTCTGCTCGAGGATCGAGATGGCCAGCAACTTCGCGGGCAGGCGCGCGGAAGCGACGATGGCCGGGCCCATACCGGCGGACGCGATCTGGAGTTCACCGGCGGCAAGCGCCTGGTTTTCCGGCGCTCCGTAAGAGAACACCTTGAACTCGATCTTGACGTCGTGCTTCTTCTCGATCTCCGCCAACAGCCCCATCGCCTTGGCGATATAGATCGGCATGGTTGCCGGCTGGGTGCCGAAATTGATGGTATCCGTGGCGTTGGCCGGGCCGTTGAACGGCCCCGTTAGGGCCGCGGCAGCGAAGACTCCACCGGTCACGGCCATGGTCTTAAGGAATTTCTGCAGCATTCTCGCTCTCCCTGTGAGGCGTTGGGTGAACGACCGCTGCCGGTGCATTTTTTTAGATGTCTTTTTGCCGGCTCGGCCGATTTTCGACATCCGTCCTTGGATGACCAGTGCTGTCAGGATTCCTTGGGGGGGACATAAGTGTCAACGAAAAACGTGACCTATTGTCACGATTTTTTATCACCCTCGAACAAAGACAGGCCGATGCGCCCGGCCGCTTCGCGGAATGTGTCGATATGCTCGATGGCCTTGGCGATGGGAAAGCGGGGTTCCGGCGCGTGCACGGCAAGGCCGGCGATAACCTCGCCCTGGGGGTCGCGCACGGGCACCGCCAGGGCGACCAGACCAATGGCGTCTTCCTGATTGTTGATGGAATACCCCTGGGCCGCGATTTGATCGAGGCTGGCTTCCAACTGGTCCGGGTCGGTGATCGTGTATTTGGTGAACTTGCGCAGCGGCGCCGTGCGCAGGATGCGGTCGCGGGCGTCCTTGGGTTGGTAGGCCAACAACAGCTTGCCGATGGCCGTGCAATGGGCCGGAACGTGGCTGCCCGCCTTCAATTGCACGCGCAGCGGCCAATCGCATTCCACGCGGTCGATATAGATGATTTCGTGCCCGTCCAGCATGCCGACGTTGCAGGTCTCCTTGACCACGTCAACCAGGCCTTGAAGGATCGCGTGGCTGGCGCGGGTCGAATGGGATGATGAAATGGTGTTAAGCGCCAGGGCGCGCAGCCGCGCACCCGTGGTATAGCGGTCCGTCCCCGGGTCCTTGCGCAAAAGGCTGAGTTCTTCCAATTGGCGGATCACCCGATGCACGGTCTGGCGCGGCAGACCAAGGTCGCGTGAGATATCGACAATCCCAAGCGGGCGGATCTCCTGGGTCACCATTTCAAGGATGGACAGCGCCTTTTGGATCGCCGAATTGGTTTCCGGTTTGTCTGCCACGGGCCGTCCTCATGCGTTAAATGCGGAAGTTCATATGAGCAAAAATCGGGACATTGTGTCACGTAAAATATTGAACCTTCCCAGCCTTTGAAAATCCCCCGATTTCCCCCTGCCCGTCCGGCATTCGCGCTACCATGTCGTCCCCCAACCAGAGGAGACCGCCATGACCATGAAACAGCTTGCCGCCCTCTGTGCCTTGCTGACCGGAATCGCGGCATTCAGTCCGCCCGCCGGCGCCCAAAGCTTTCTCGATAAAGGCAAAGACCTGCTCAAGGGGCTCGGCGGGTCTTCCGCGCCCTCGACCGATGCCCTCAGCGTCACCGACATCGCGGCCGGGCTCAAGGAAGCGCTCCGCGTCGGCTCGGAACGGGTGGTCGGCACGCTGGGCGCGGCCGATGGCTTCAACAAATCACCTGACGTTCATATTCCTCTGCCCGGCGCCTTGCAGAAGGTGCAATCGGCACTTTCCAAGATCGGTATGTCGTCGCTGGCCGACGATGTGGAACTCAGGCTGAACCGGGCCGCGGAGGCCGCCGTGCCCAAGGCCAAGTCCCTGTTCGTCGATGCCATTTCCGAAATGACGGTCGACGACGCCAAGGGCATCCTGAACGGGCCGAAGGATTCGGCGACGCAGTATTTCCGGTCCAAGATGTCGGCGCCGCTGGCGGCCGACATGAAACCGATCATCGACACGCAGTTGTCGGAAGTGGGCGCCATCGCCGCCTATGACAAGATGATGGGCCAGTATAAATCCATGCCCTTCGTGCCCGACGTGAAGGCCGATTTGACCGATCACGTCCTGACCAAGGCGATCGACGGCGTGTTTTTGTACCTAGGACGCGAGGAAGCGGCGATCCGCGAAAATCCCGCGAAGCGCACGACCGAACTGCTGCAGAAGGTATTCGCGAAATAGCGCAGGGCTTAGAGCTCGACCTGGTCGAGGTAGTCCGGCACCGTCGCATCCCAATGCAGATGGTCTTCGATCTTCATGCGCAGTGAGGACGCCGCTTCGGGCTCGCCATGGGTGATGAAGGTGCGCTTGGGCGGTTTTCGGAAATGGCCGAGCCAGCCGAGAATTTCGCTGTAATCCGCATGGGCCGACATGTTGTGCAGAATGTCGACCTCGGCACGCACGGGCCACAGGCGGCCGTGGATCTTGATTTCATCCTCACCATGGACCAGCCGCGCGCCTCGGGTCCCCGCCGCCTGAAACCCGGTGAACAGGACCGTGTTGCGGGCATCGCCGATAAAGTGCTTCAGATGGTGCAGGATACGCCCACCCGTGGCCATGCCGCTGGCGGAGATGATGATCTGCGGTACGGCCAGCCCCTCGTCCAGGGCCCGAGATTCATCGGCCGTATTGACGTAATGGGCGATGTGGCAGACCTCGGCGCAGAGCGACCCCGCCAGGCGATGGTCGGCACGGTGATGCTTGAGAAGCCGCGTCGCGTTAATGGCCATGGGGCTGTCGAGGAACACCGGGATGTCCGGGATGGCCCGCGCCTGCTTCAGCTGGTGTATGTGGTACAGGACGGTCTGCGTGCGCCCAACGGCGAAGGCGGGAATGAGAATCGTGCCGCCGCGCCCGGCCGTCTCGCGGATGATGGCGCCGAGCTTCGCCTCCGCGTCGCTGTCCCGGTGCAGGCGGTCACCGTAGGTGGATTCCACCACCAAGTAATCCGCATCGCGGATTTCCGCGGGCGGCACCATGACCGGATCGTCGGCCCGGCCCAAGTCGCCGGAGAACACCAACGACGTCCCGCCATCGTCGATCCGCACGAAGGCCGACCCCAGGATATGCCCGGACCGCGACAGGCTGACCGTCAGGCCGTCGCCGAGCGCCTGCTCGACACCGAAGGGAATGGCCTTGAACTGATCCAGCGAGCGATGGGCATCGGCTTGGGTGTATAACGGCAGGGCCGGTTTGTGTTTGGAATAGTTATGCCGATTGGCGCGCTCGGCGTCCGCTTCCTGAAGATAGCCGCTGTCCGGCAGCAAGATGGCGCAAAGGTCCTGCGTCGCTTCCGAACAATAGATCGGCCCCTTGAAACCATTGCGCACGAGAAGGGGGATGTAGCCGCTGTGATCAAGATGGGCATGGGTCAGGACCACCGCGTCGATTTCCGTGGGGTCGACCGGCAGCGGCGCCCAGTTGCGCAGGCGCAGGTCCTTCAGGCCCTGGAACAGGCCGCAATCGACGAGAATTTTGCTGCCGGCCGCCTCAACCAGATATTTGGACCCGGTCACCGTGCCCGTGGCGCCCATGAATGTGAGTTTCACGCTGGATGCTCCCTGCCTGTCTGGCAGTGAGCTTAGCATCTTTCGTACTGGCGAGGGGGGAGGCAGCGGACCGGCACAGGACGCCGAAACAGAGAACGGCCCCGCCGGTTGCCCGGTGGGGCCGTTCCTGATCAGAGATCCTTCATTCCCCCCGAAGGGGGCCCCTGGGAAAACTGACCGGGTCCTAGGCCTGGGGATGTTCCTTGCGGACCACCCTTGTCCCTGAACCCATGTGCAGAATACGCCCCGCCCTGGGAACGGACAACGGCGATACGATCCACACCCCTGTGGAACATGGGGAAAACCTAATGCAGCCCCCCCGCCTAGCATCCGGCACCTTGGCCGTGATCACTGCAATCAAGGTTCCCCCTCGCGTATAAAATTCGTAATGTTCGGCCCCGCGCCCTTGCCGAAAAGGCCTGTCATGCTCCGCCGTTTTGTTTTGACCGTCGCCCGCCGCTTGTTTCGCAACTGGGTGAAATATGCCGGCGCCAAGGCAAAAAGTGACGCGAAAGCTCAGAAGTTCGTCGCCGACATCCTTCGCGTTGCTGCTGAAGAACGCCTGCATGTGATCGAGCGGGATGTGATCAAAACAACGAACGGAATCGTTTCCGACGGACCGTTCAAGGGAATGAAGATCGACACACAGGTGTCCTGGGGCGACGGCGGCATCACCGCCAAGCTGCTGGGATGCTACGAACTGGAGATTGCCGACGCCATGGCGGCGATCCGGGGTGAGTCCTTCGACGCGGTGGTCAATATCGGCTCGGCCGAGGGTTATTACACGATCGGCGCCGCGATGATCCTGGATACGCCCAAGGTCGTCGCCGTCGATATCGACCCTGCCGCGCTTTCCGCAACCCGGCGAAACGCCGAGCGTAATGGCGTGTCGGACAAGGTCGATTGCAGAGGCGCCATGAACGCCGAGGAACTCGCGGCATTTCTGGCCGAGTTTCCCCGTAGCCTTGTCATCTGCGATTGCGAAGGATTCGAACTCGACCTGATCGTCCCGAAAGTGACCGCCGCGGGGCGCCAGGCCCATTTCCTGATCGAATGCCATGATTTCATCGGCCGGCCCGTTACTGAAACGTTGAGCGCTGCCCTGTCAGGCAGCCACACGGTCGACATCATCAGCGAAGGGGCCCGCGACCCCAACCGCTATGACGTGTTACGCGGCCGCGACGCAATCGATCGCTGGCTTGCCGTCTGCGAATTCCGCCCTGAAACGATGCAATGGGTTTCCGCGATACCCAAGAAGCCGTCCATTGGATCCGGCAATCCTAAAGAGGGGCTCGCTTGATGGACGGCCGTCCCTACAGCTACACGATTGTCACTGCCGCAGACGCCAACTACTTCGGATTGTTGCAGGGCATGGTGGCGTCAATTCGCGGTCTGCCGGAAACTCAAGCCGCCCAGGCCCCGATTACGATCCTGGACCTTGGCCTGACGACGGAACAGCGCGAAATCATCACACCGCAGGTGACGGAATTCATTAAGCCGGGCTGGGACTACGACTTTCCTAACCGCGACAAGAAATCCGACGGATACAAAGCCTTCACCGCCAGGCCGCACCTTCCCAAGCACATGCCCGGATACGATGTTTACCTTTGGATCGATGCAGACGCATGGGTTCAGGATTGGTCCGTGATCGAGCTTTATCTGGACGTCGCCTGGAAAGGCAAGTTGGCCGTCGCGCTTGAATTGGACCGTTGCTATCAGACGAGTTTCAAATGGCAACGTCCACGCTGGAATACGCTGACCTTTCGCCAATACCGACTAGGGTACGGCTGGCGGGTGGCCAACCGTCTAGGCCGCAACCCCTTTGTCAACTCAGGGGCCTTTGCCATGCGCGCGGATGCGCCACACTGGACGTTGTGGCAGGACGCCTTGGGCCAGGCCCTGCCGCGCGTACAGGACGGTCTGGTGGAACAAACCGCGCTGAACTATGTGATCTATCACCACAAGCCGCCGACAGGCCTGCTGCCGGCTTGGTGCAACTGGATGTGCATCACCGCTCCCCCCATGATCGACGCAGAGACGGGACGCCTGGTTGAACCTCAGCCGCCGCACCGGCCGCTGGGCATCGTGCACCTGCTGGGCCCGATCAAGGACAAGGTGTTTGCACTGGAAACGTCAGATGGACGGACGATCGAGCGAACACTCCGCTACTCACCGGCGGATTGAGCCGTTCATGATCTAAATCGCCCCAGCGGCGGGACCGCAAACCACATTCGCACGGTGTTACCCGATGCGCTTGGCGATACTACGGCGCCAGCGCGACAACAGGCGATGGACCTTGGGCCGTTGCTGCCGGCGGATCAGGTTGATAGCCCCAGTATCTCCACGGAATGTCGCGAGGGTCCGCGCGAGGGTCCGGTCATTTCCGAGGCATAGGATTGCCATACCGGAACTGGTCCCATAGAGCACTTCGGGGGCCTTTCCGCAGGCTTCGGCGATGCGCGCAATTCCCGGCGCAAGATCGCAACTGATGACATCGTGGAACAGGAACACGCCGTCATCGGACATATGCGGTTTCAGCGCGGCAAAATCCTTGAACACCTGTTCGTTGGTATGTAGGCCGTCAATGAAACAGAAATCGATGGGGCTGGACAAATGCTCTGTGACGGCGCCATCAACCCCTTCGGGGGAAACCGCCTGGACGGCGACAACATTCAGTCCCAACGCACCCCCCAGCCGATTGGTGACATCAAGACCTTCCAGTGAATTTTCATCAAAGCCGGCGTCGATGGCCAAAACCCGCGCATCCGGGTTCAGCAGGCCGATCGCCAGCGTGCTCCAGCCAAATGAATTACCGATGACAAAGGCGTTGCGCGGCCGAAATTCCTCGAACAGGCATTCCAGAAAGTAGATTTCCTTCATGGAAATCCCGAGCCCGTTGGAAAAACTGCGCCCATCTTTCAGTAACCAGGTGAACGGCGCACCCAAGTTGCCCCCGTGATGATGGGGATTGAGCCCTGACGACACCGTGAAGCCGAGGCTTTCGTATCCGGCGAACAGCTTGTTGATGATGGGCATGGGCGAAAATGTCTCCTGCTATGCCTGCACTTATACGGTTCCATCATGCCCTTGCCTAGCAGCCCGCAATCCTTCATAGGTGGCCAGGAGCAGGCGTTTGCAAACTTATCCAACATCGGGAGAGTGGTAACAGTGGCACGTCAGGGCACGTCTCGATTGCAGACCCTCAAGGAAGAGCCGCCGGCGTAGGTCGGCGAGCCGCGCATGCTGTTCAATTCCTATACCTTCATCTTGGTTTTTCTGCCGATCGTGATCGGCGGGTTTTATGTATTTTCCCGGACCGGAAATCATCGGTTCATGGTCACCTTCCTGACCTTTTCCTCGGTGGTTTTCTACGGCTGGTGGAACCCGAAATATCTGCTGCTGATCTTGGCCTCGATACTGGTCAATTTTTTCATCTCTCGAAAAATCCAACCCGATCGAGCCACATCGCGCCAATGGTTATGGCTCGGTATTGCCTTCAACCTAGGGCTCTTGGGTTACTTCAAGTACGCGAATTTTTTCGTCGATGTGGCGGCGTCCGTTTCCGGCATGCCGTGGCATATTTCAGGCATCGTTCTGCCGTTAGCGGACA
>DNMS01000277.1:5092-5218 GCA_003488105.1 Rhodospirillaceae bacterium | reverse complement strand
CCCATCGTCCATCACAGGGAGATGATGCCGCAGTTCAAGGACCCTCAGCGGTTTCGTTTCACTGCATCCAACTTAGGTCTAGGACTGTCGGTTTTTTTCGCCGGCCTGTTCAAAAAAGTGATCATT
>DNMS01000277.1:0-4881 GCA_003488105.1 Rhodospirillaceae bacterium | reverse complement strand
GGCTACACCGACATGGCGACGGGTCTGGCCTTGATGTTCGGCATTCGCTTACCGGTGAATTTTCTGTCTCCCTACAAGGCGACCAGCATCATCGATTTCTGGCGCCGCTGGCACATGACCCTGTCCCGTTTCCTGCGTGACTATCTCTACATCCCCCTGGGCGGAAATCGGCAGGGGCAAGGCCGCCGAATGGCGAACCTCATGGTAACAATGGTCCTGGGCGGGCTGTGGCACGGTGCCGGTTGGACTTTCGTGCTTTGGGGCGCCCTTCACGGCATCTACCTGATGATCAACACCCTGTGGCGGACAATCCTTCAACGCGCTGAGATCACATTGTTCGAGGGGCCGGTCGGGCGCGGCTTGGGCCGCCTCATAACCTTTCTTGCCATAGTCGCGGCCTGGGTTCTGTTCCGCGCCGAGAGCCTGGATGGTGCGGCCAATGTGCTGGCCGGAATGGCCGGCGCTCATGGGCTACACGTGCCGCCGGTTCTCGCTGAACTGAAATGGGATGAGGCCTACCGTCGCATCGCCCTGCTGCTGGCCATTGTCTGGCTTGCCCCGAACACAGTGGAAATTTTCGCCACCGGCACGGCTGACCCGTCCACCTCGCCCGCAGTCTCCAGGTCCTCCCCCAGTCGGTTTTCCCTTATCTGGCGGCCCAACCGGCGCTGTGCTTATGCCCTTGCGCTCATTGCCGTGGCGGCACTGGCGAACATGACCGAAATCAGTGAATTCCTTTATTTCCGGTTCTGACATGGGATACCTGAAACATCTCTTTCTCGCCATTGCACTGCTGATCGGTTTGGGCAGTGGCCTCAATTTGATCATTGACCCCTTCGACGTCTTCAACACGCCCCGGCTCGAGCGTATCAACACACATAAATCGATCGGCGTAGAACGGCTTTCCAAACCCCTTCAGGCCATATCCCGCCGCCCCAACACGATTGTTCTTGGCACCTCACGCTGCCTTCATGGCATTGACCCGAAGGATATTCCCGGCGGATCTAGCTACAATTTATCTCTTCCCGGGGCCCTGGCCGGGGAACTGGAAGCCCTGTCCCGCCATGTCGCAGTGACGACGGCCAAACACCTGATCCTTTGTTTGAATTTCGTGTCGTTCAATGAGGCCCGATCCTTGCGCGAAGGATTTTACGCTGATGTCCTGGGAGAATACGGCCTGCTCCGATCATTGCCCCGCACGGTATTTTCTTATGCTGCCTTGAAGCGCAGCCGAAATACCTTGCGGGATTCCTTACGGGGCAAACCCACGACTTACCGGGCCGACGGATTCCGCCCCTTCGCGCCGAGAGCCGGAAAAGAGAACGGCTCCATGATCTCCCCGGTCGCGTCATTCCTGTCACCCGGCGGGGCCTATCGTGACTTTCCCGGGTTTGCCGCGAAGCTGACTGGGTTCGAACTTCTGTTTCGCGATCTGCGCACTGCCGGCGTTTTGCTCACGGTCATGGTTCCCCCGCTCCACGCCGCGCAGCTTGAGGCCATCAACGAAGCCGGCCTGTGGTCCATGTTCGAGGATTGGAAACGCAACCTTGCCGCCCTTTGCGAGGCGACGCAGACAGCCTGTTGGGATTTCGCCGGGTTCTCGCCGATGACCACCGAGTCGTTGACGAAGCCTCCCAGCAATTTCGGCGACACCAGTCATTTTCGCCCATCGGTCGGCCGGCTGATTCTACGCCGGGTTTTCAACCCACCGGAAGACGAGGACTTCGGCGTCCGCCTGACACCGGGCGCAATCGATGCCCATTTGGCGGCCATTCGCGCCGACCGCGAGACCTATCGCCGCGACCACCTGGATGACGTTCAGGCGGTCCGCGATATCGCCATCAGCTACGGGCTGCGCAGAGCAGACCAAAAATCGGACAAATAACCCGTGCCCGCAACCCGGCGGCCCTATTTATCGGCAAGCGCGGCCTGCGCGGCGGCAAGGCGCGCGATCGGCACCCGGTAAGGTGAGCACGACACATAGGTCAGCCCGACCCGGTGACAGAAGGCAACGGAAGCCGGATCGCCACCATGCTCGCCACAAATGCCGAGCTTGATGTCCGGGCGGGTCTTGCGTCCGCGCTCCACGCCGATCTGCACCAGTTCGCCCACGCCTTCCTGGTCGATGGACACGAACGGGTCCTGTTCCAGCACGCCCTGACGCTGATAGATGTCGAGGAAGGTGCCCGCATCGTCGCGCGAGAAACCATAGGCGGTCTGCGTCAGGTCGTTGGTCCCGAACGAGAAGAATTCCGCCTGTTCGGCGATCTGGTCGGCGATCAGGCAGGCGCGCGGCAGCTCGATCATGGTGCCGACCATATAGGGCAGCTCGATCCCCTGTTCGGCCATGACTTCCTTGGCGATCCGGTCGATGATCGCCTTCTGCATCTCGAACTCCTTCTTCACGGAGACGAGGGGCACCATGACTTCGGGAAACGCCTTTTTGCCTTCCTTCATGATCTCGGCCTGGGCTTCGAAGATGGCGCGGGCCTGCATTTCGCAGATTTCCGGATAGGCGATGGCCAGACGGCAGCCGCGATGGCCCAGCATGGGGTTGCTTTCGTCCAGTTCCGCCCGGCGCACGCGCACGTCTTCCGTGGTCACGCCGGCGGCCTTGGCGACTTCGGCCATTTCCTCATCCGTATGCGGCAGGAATTCGTTCAGGGGCGGATCCAGCAGGCGGATGGTGATCGGCAGGCCGTCCATGATGTGGAACAGCTCCAGGAAATCCTGGCGCTGATGCGGCAGAAGACTGTCCAGCGCCTTGCGCCGTTCGGCCTCGTCACGGGCCAGGATCATCTGGCGCATGTGAACGATGCGGTGCGGGTCGAAGAACATGTGTTCCGTCCGCGACAGGCCGATGCCCTCGGCGCCGAACTTCTTGGCGGTCAGGGCATCCAGCGGCGTTTCCGCGTTGGCCCGCACGCCGATCACCTTGATCTCGTCGACCCAGGCCATCAGTTCACCGAAATCACCGGACACCTCGGGCTGGATCATCGCGACCTCGCCCAGCATGATTTCGCCGGTCGAACCGTCCAGGGTGATGACGTCGCCTTCGTTCAGGGTCTGGCCCATGGCGTGCAGGGTCTTCTTGCTGTAGTCGACGCGCAACTCACCCGCCCCGGACACGCAGGGCGTGCCCATGCCGCGGGCGACAACGGCGGCGTGGCTGGTCATGCCGCCCCGGGTCGTCAGGATGCCTTCGGAGACGTGCATGCCGGTGATGTCCTCGGGCGACGTTTCCGTGCGGCACAGGATGACCTTCTCGCCCTTGTCGACCCAGGCTTCCGCATCCTCGGCCGAGAACACAATGCGCCCCGTGGCCGCCCCCGGCGAAGCCGGCAGGCCGCGCCCGATGACGGTCTTTTCCGCCTTGGCGTCCAGGGTCGGGTGGAGCAGCTGGTCCAGCTGCGCCGGGTCGATGCGCGCGACGGCCTCGTCCTTGGTGATCAGGCCTTCGGCCACCATATCGACGGCGATCTTCAGCGCGGCCTTGGCCGTGCGCTTGCCGGAGCGGGTCTGCAGCATCCACAACTTGCCCCGCTCGATGGTGAATTCCATGTCCTGCATGTCCTTGTAGTGGCGTTCCAGCTTGTCGCGCACGGCGACCAGCTCGCCGAACACGGGCGGCATGGCGGTTTCAAGGGACTGCAGATTGGATTCCTGCTGATCGCGTTCGAACTCGGTCAGCGGCTGCGGCGTACGGATACCGGCAACCACGTCCTCGCCCTGGGCGTTGATCAGGAATTCGCCGTAGAAATGATCGTCGCCCGTGGACGGGTTGCGCGTGAAACACACGCCGGTGGCGCAGTCGTCACCCATGTTGCCGAACACCATGGCCTGCACGTTGACGGCCGTGCCCCAGGCGGCGGGAATATCGTTAAGGCGCCGATAGGTGATGGCGCGGGTGTTCATCCAGCTGCCGAACACGGCGCCGATGGCGCCCCACAATTGGGCCTGCGGGTCCTGGGGGAAGCCTTCGCCCCGTTCGTCCTGCACCAGCTTCTTGAAATCCTTGACCACGGCCTTCCAGTCGTCGCCGGTCAGCTCGGTGTCCAGGCTCTTGCCCAGGCGGTCCTTGTGCTCTTCCAGGACGTCCTCGAAATTGTGGTGCTCGACGCCCAGCACGACGTCGGAAAACATCTGGATGAAGCGCCGGTAGCTGTCATAGGCAAAGCGGGCGTCGCCGCTTTCCTTGGCCAGGGCCTCGACCGTCTGGTCGTTGAGGCCCAGGTTCAGGATGGTATCCATCATCCCCGGCATGGAAGCCCGGGCACCGGAGCGCACGGAAACCAGAAGCGGTTTGTCCGTGGAGCCGAAGGTGCGGCCGAGGCCTTTTTCGACCTTGGCCAGGGCCGCCGCGACGGCATCCTTCAGGTCGCCGGGATAGGTCTTTTCGTGATCGTAGTAATAGGTGCAGACCTCGGTCGTGATGGTGAACCCGGGAGGCACCGGCAGGCCCAGACCCGCCATTTCGGCCAGGTTGGCACCCTTGCCGCCCAGAAGTTCCTTCATCCCCGCATCGCCGTCGGCGGTGCCGTTCCCGAAGTTGTAGACCCATTGTGTCATCGAATACCTATCCTTCGATTTTGGAAAAGTCGGCGACGCCTTCCAGCGCCGTCCGGATCATGGAAAGCAGTTTCAAACGGTTCTCGCGAACCTTGGCATCGTCCGTGTTGACGGTGACCTTGTCGAAGAAGGCGTCGACGGGCGCGCGCAGGCCAGCCAGCGCCGCCATGGCGCCGGTGAAGTCTTCGGCCGCGACCTTTTCCGCGATCGCCGGGGACGCGTCTTCGAGCGCGCTGTATAGCGCCCGTTCCGCGTCGTCCTTCAAAAGCGTGTCGTCGGGCTGCGCCGCATAGGACGTTGCGTCCTTCTTTT
>DNMS01000274.1 GCA_003488105.1 Rhodospirillaceae bacterium | reverse complement strand
GCCTGACCTGCGATCCGGATTGGACGGGGCGTCTGGAAGACGCCTTGGGCGATATGGTGACGCGCAAGGGGGCTACCCTGGCTCATTCGCCGACCATCGTCGCCGGGCCCAGGCGCAAATCCGTGCTGCGGGCGACGACAGAGGCCGATGCGGTCGATATGGAAAGCTATGCCGTCGGCCGGGCGGCGCGCAAGGCGGGGCGGCCCTTCGCCATTATCCGCGCGGTGTCCGACACGGCGGACACGCGGTTGCCGGAATGGACGGATGAAATCGTCTCGACCTCGGGCGGCACGGACGGGGTGCGCCTGCTGAAGAACCTGGCGACCCATCCGGGCGATATCGGGAAACTTCTGGCGCTGGGGCGTGGCAGCACGCGGGCATTGAAGGTCCTGCGCGATGTGGCCAGGCGTCTTGGGCCCGGCGTTGCCTTCGGCTGACTTGGCCTGTTCTTAGGCCGCCTTTTCGCCTTCGGCCTTTTCAGCCATCTTCTGGCTCAGCGTCTTGACTAGGCCTTCGAACACGAATTCGGCCGGGCGCTGGTTGTCCAGATCGATTTCCGGGGCCATCTCACCTTCCGTGTTGACGCCCTTCAGGAACACCTTCAGCGCCTTTATCGGATGCGACACGGTGTCGGTGACGGCGGTCGGCTCATAGCCGCAATGGACCATGCAGTCGGCGCATTTTTCGTAATTGCCGGTGCCGTACTTGTCCCATTCGACGCTGTCCATCAGTTCCTGGAACGTATCGGCATAGCCCTCGTTCAGCAGATAACAGGGCTTCTGCCAGCCGAAGATGTTGCGCGTCGGATTGCCCCAGGGCGTGCACTTGTAAGACTGGTTGCCGGCCAGGAAGTCGAGGAACAGGGTCGACTGGCTGAACCGCCATTTCTTCGCACCCTCGTGCTTGAACACGTCGCGGAACAACTGCTTGGTCTTCTTGCGCGACAGGAAATGTTCCTGATCCGGCGCGCGCTCATAGGCATAGCCCGGCGACACGGTGATGCCTTCGACGCCCAGGTCGTGGGTGCAGAAATCGAAGAATTCGGCCGCTTCGGAGGCCGACATCTGATCGAACAGGGTGCAGTTGACGTTGACGCGGAAGCCCATGGCCTTCGCCTTGCGGATAGCGGAGACGGCGCGCTTGAAGGTGCCCGGCTGGGCCACGGCCTTGTCGTGATGGGCTTCCATGCCGTCCAGATGGACCGAGAAAGTCAGATACGGCGTGGGCGTGAACTTGCTGAGGTTCTTTTCCAGTAGCAGCGCGTTGGTGCACAGGTAGACGAATTTCTTGCGCGCCACGATGCCCTCGACGATTTCCTTGATCTCCTTGTGGATCAGGGGTTCGCCGCCGGGGATCGAGACGATGGGCGCACCGCAGTCATCAACTGCCTTCAGGCATTCCTCGACCGACAGGCGCTTGTTCAGGATGTCGTCTTCGTAATCGATCTTGCCGCAGCCGGGGCAGGCCAGGTTGCAGCGGAACAGGGGTTCCAGCATCAGGACGAGGGGGTATTTCTCCACGCCGCGTAGTTTCTTGCCCATGATATAGGCGCCGACGCGGACCTGCTGGATGACGGGGACTGCCATGTAACTCTCCGGTATCTCAGGCCCCGGCGCGGGGACCTGTGCCGTCGTTCAATTCGCGCGGCAGTTTGAAGACGATATTTTCCTGCACGCCCTTCAGTTCTTCGACCTGGGTGTCGCCGAATTCGCCGAGGCGGCGGATCAGTTCCTGCACCAGTTCCTCGGGCGCCGAAGCACCTGCGGTGATGCCGACCGTCGCCACGCCGTCGAGCCATTTGGCATCGAGCATGCTGGCGTCGTCGATCAGATAGGCGGGCACGCCGATCTCACCGCCGATTTCACGCAGGCGGTTGGAGTTCGATGAATTCTTGGCCCCGACCACAAGCAGCAGATCGACTTTGGTGCACAACTCACGCACGGCCTGCTGACGGTTCTGGGTGGCGTAGCAGATGTCCTTCACGTCCGGGCCGACGATGGCCGGGAAACGGCTTTTCAGGGCGTTGATGGTGTCGCGGGTTTCATCGACGCTGAGGGTCGTCTGCGTCACGTAAGACAGCGCCTTCGGATCCTTGACCTGAAGATGCGCCACGTCGTCCGGGGTCTGTACTAGGTGAACACCGCCGGGAATACGGCCCTGGGTGCCTTCGACCTCGGGATGACCGGCATGGCCGATCAGAATGACCTCGCGGCCTTTCTGCGCATGGTTCTGGCCTTCCTTGTGAACCTTGGAGACCAGCGGGCAGGTCGCGTCGATCACGGGCAGGCCGCGGTCGTTGGCTTCGATCTCGACCTTCTCGGCGACGCCGTGGGCGGAAAAGATGGTGACGGCGCCGTCGGGCACGTCGGACACTTCCTCGACGAACACGGCACCCTTGGCGCGCAGCGATTCGACGACGTGCTTGTTGTGCACGATCTCGTGGCGGACATAGACGGGCGGTCCGTGGATTTCCAGGGCCCGTTCGACGATTTCGATGGCGCGCTCAACCCCGGCGCAGAAACCGCGCGGGCTGGCGAGCAGGATCTTCAGGTTTTTGGTCATCGTGATCACTTAATCCTCAGGAGGGCCCTTGTAAACCTTGAGATATTGCAGTGCAAACAGGCATTTTAGGCTACATGGGGCGGCGCACCGCTATTGTTAAGGGGCGGCGGGCGGAATGTCAGCCATTTACCACTGGAAATCGTGACTTTTATGAGGCCTAAATCCCCGCCATGACAAAAGGCTCAGCCAATCTAGTGACGGGCGCCAGCGGTTTCGTCGGCGCTGCCGTAGTGCGCCGCCTGCTCGACGCGGGCGAGGCCGTGCGCGTGCTCATGCGCCCGGGCAGCGACCGCCGCAACATCGACGGCCTGGATGTCGAGGTGGTGGAGGGCGACCTGTTGGCGCCGGAAACCCTGGGCCCTGCCGTCAAGGGATGCCGGGCGCTTTACCATGCCGCCGCCGATTACCGCATCTGGACCCGCGACCCCGCCGCCATGTTCCGCGCCAATGTGGACGGGTCCGCCGCCATCGTGCGCGCGGCGGCCGAGGCCGGGGCGGAACGCATCGTCTATACGTCGTCGGTCGCCGTTCTGGGCATTCCGCCGGGCGGCGTCGGCGACGAGGACACGCCTGTCACTTACGGCGATATGATCGGCCCTTATAAACAATCCAAATTCCGGGCCGAGGAGCGCATCCGCGAATTGACGGCCAAGGAAGGCTGGCCCGTGGTCATCGTCAACCCGTCGACCCCCATCGGCCCGCGTGATGTGAAGCCGACGCCGACCGGGCGCATCGTGGTCGACGCGGCCAACGGCAAGATGCCGGTCTATGTCGACACCGGCCTGAACGTCGCCCATGTCGACGACGTGGGCGAAGGTCATTTGCTGGCTTTCGCCAAGGGGCGCATTGGCGAGCGCTATGTGCTGGGCGGCGAAAACATGGGGCTGAGCGAGATTCTCGGCGTGATTGCCGAGTTGACCGGCGGCCGGCCGCCGTTGTTCCGGGTGCCGACGGGCCTGATCATGCCGATCGCCCATATCTCCGAAGCCTGGTGCCGGATGACCGGTGGGGTGGAGCCGATGGTCGCGCCCGATTCGGTGCGCATGGCGAAAAAGAAGATGTTCTTTCGCTGGGACAAGGCGGCTCGGGAACTGGGCTATGCGCCCCGCCCGGCGCGCGACGCCCTGGCCGACGCCGTCGCCTGGTTCCGCGCCAACGGCTATATCGCTTAACGAACGATGCGCCGGGACTGTTGCCATGCGCCCAGCGCATGTTTCTCCGCAATTTCACGATATTGACAATAGACCGTCACATGCGCACCTAATGCGCAACGAAACGGAACCGGGAAGTTACGAGCACATGAAAGCAGTCATGCTTGCCGCCGGCGTCGGCCGGCGTCTTTTCGGCGACGGTAACGACGACCCTCCCAAGGCGCTTCTTCAGTTCGATGGCCGCACGCTCCTGGCGCGGCATATCGAAGTTCTGATGCAGTTGGGCGTCGAGGAATTGATCGTCGTCGTCGGCCACAAGAAGGAAATGATCGAGGCCGAACTGGCCCGCGTGGCGCCCGAGGGCTTTGCGCGCACCCTGTTCAATCCCCGGTTCAAGGAAAGCCCGATCCTGTCCCTGGCGCGGGCGGGCGAGATTCTGCGCTCGGGCGAGCGTATCCTGTTCATGGATGCCGACGTCTATTACCACGACGATTTGCTGAAGGCGCTGATCGGCAGCCGCCATCAGACCTGCATCCTGCTGGATCAGGATTTCGTGCCGGGCGCCGAGCCCGTGAAGACCTGCGTGCGCGACGGCGTCATCGTCGATTTCGGCAAAAAAGTGTTTGAGCCCCACGACACGGTCGGCGAATGGCCGGGCTTCCTGACCATGGCGCCGGACATTGCATATCGGGTCGCCGACCGCGCGGACGAACTGTCCCAGGGCGATATGCCGGGCTTCGTGTACGAGGATGCGTTCTGCGACGTCATGAAGGCGTCGCAACCGGGCACTTTCGGTTTTGAGGACGTGACCGGAATTCCGTGGATCGAGATCGATTTTCCCGAGGACCGGGAACGCGCGGCGACGGAAATCCGCGCCAAGATCGCGGCCTACAAACCCATGGCCGAGCGCGTCGGCGACGCCGCCGAATAGTTCAAATTAGACTCTGAACACGTATTGCTTCGCCGGGTCGCGGTCCATGTCCGGCGGGTAGTTCTTATGCTTGTCTTCGTAGTAACGGTCCATGAACTGGCCCGCCGACGCCCGGTTGTAGGTGGCGTAATAGATGCGGCGGATCTTGTCGCTCAAATTCGCTTCCGAGGAATGGGGCGCGAACGAATCGAAGAACACGACGTCGCCGGGGTTGGTCGGCACGGGCTGAAAATCCATGTCGGCCATATCGGCGTCGGACATTGGTGCCCACGAAGCGAACATGCCCTTCTTGTGATGACCGCGAACCAATTTCAGGCAGCCGTTCTCTTCCGTCGCCGCATCGATCGACACCAGCGCCGAGATGAAAAAATCCGTATAGGTGTCCCAACCGGCCTGGGAATCCTGGTGCGGCTTGAAGCCGTCGCCACCCGGCATCTTGAAATTGATCTTTTCCTTGAACAGGGCCGCGTCCTCGCCCAGCAGCTGGCCGACCGGGCCGCGCAGGGCCTCTGCCAGGGCGCCGAACCCGTCGTGGAAGGGGGAAATG
>DNMS01000066.1 GCA_003488105.1 Rhodospirillaceae bacterium | reverse complement strand
TGTTCATGCCGCGCGGGACATCCGCGAGAGCAAGGTCTTCACCATGAAGTGCTCGCGCCAGCTCCGCAATCTGGCGCAAAACCTGTTTGCCCCGGGCTTGAACGGTCCGCTGCGCACCCTGTTCATGGAAGGGACCGTTTTGCAGTTGCTGGCCGTCCAAGCCGTAGGGAGACCCAGCGGCAAGGAGGCAAGGAACAAGTTGTCCAGGAGTGAGCGCGACAGTGTTCATGCCGCGCGGGACATCTTGCTTAAGGATATGCGGAACCCGCCAAGTCTGGGGGAATTGGCCAGCGCGGTTGGGTTGACGGAAAAGCGCTTGAACGCCGGATTCCGCATGGCTTTCGGCGCAACGGTCTTCGAAGTGTTGCGAAACCACCGCCTTGAACATGCACGTATCGCGTTGACGATGGAATCCACCCCGATGAAGGTCATCGCCTACCGGGTTGGTTACAACCACGTCACCAACTTCATCAATGCCTATACCGCGCGCTATGGGAATCCGCCGGGTCGTCACACCCGGCAAGGCGGCTAAACACTAAACGCCGTGCTGTTAAAGAGCCGGGCTTATGGGCGCTGACGAAATCCGGCGCGGGCTTAGGCCGCCGCGTGCGCCGGGTCCGTTCCCTCGGCCAGGAAAGGTGCATCGCCCAATAGCGTCACCCGGTTCATATGGCGACGAAAGCCGTGATAGTCGTTGATGGCGAAATGCTGGGTGCAGCGGTTGTCCCAGAAAGCGAGAGAGCCGGGCTGCCAGCGGAACCGGCAGACGAAGTCCGGTTTGCACAGATGGGCGAACAGGTATTGCAGCAGCGGCGCGCTTTCCTCGCGCGTCATGCCCTCGAAATTCTTGGTGAAGACGCTGTTGACGTAGAGGGCATCGCGGCCCGATTCCGGATGGGTGCGGATCACCGGATGGGAGGCTTCCTGTTCCACGTCGTCGGAATGCTGGAACCCGCCGGATGCGCTCCCGGGCAATTCCGCCTCCGCCGCCCGTTTGGCGAAATTCTCCCGCGCGCTGTGGAAGGCGCGCAGGCCGCGCAGCATGGCCTTCATGCCGTCGGACAGAGTTTCATAGGCCAAATACATGTTGGCGAACATGGTATCGCCGCCGTAGGGCGGCACTTCCTTGGCGTAGAGGATGGAGCCGAGGGCGGGGCGCCGGGTGTAGCTGACGTCCGTATGCCAGCGGTCGCCGATGTTGTTCTTGTGCTGCGGTTCCTTGAGCAGGAGTTGGACTTCCTCGTGGCCGGGCACCTGGGGGAAGAAGGAATTGACGTGAAGGTCGCCGAACAGCCGGCCGAAGGCCTTCTGCAGGTCGGGCGTCAGGTCCTGGTCGCGGAAGAAAATGACCAGGTTGTCGACCAGGGCGCGGCGGATTTCCGTAACCACGTCCGGGGCCAGCGGCCGGGACAGGTCAACGCCGCCGATCTCCGCGCCGAGGGCGCCCGAGATGGGGCTGACGCTGATGTGGCGAAAGTCGGGTTGCGGTTGTGCGGTCATCTGGTGGGCCTCCCGTGTTCAGGCTGTTTTGCGCGGCACCTCGGCAAGGAGGGCCATGGTTTTGTCGGATACGGGCGCCGTCAGGGCGCCGGCGATGCTGTCGATCAGGTTGGCGACGAACAGTTGGGTGCCGCCGCTGCGTCCGGTGGTGCGGCCGCCGGCATCGCGCCGGGCCTTGTCGGCCAGGGCATGGACGAAATGGGCGACGGCCTGGCGGATGCGCTGTTCGACCAGGGGCGCGGGCAGATCCGAAAGCAGGCCGCGCAGCAGGTCGCGGGTGCGCGCCATGCCGTGGTCGAACTTGTCGCGCACCAGATCGCCCAGGTCGATCCCGGGATCGCTGATCACCTGCGCCAGAAAGCGCACGTAATGTTGGCCGCGCACGGTGGGGTCGAGTTGTTCCGCCAGCGGTGCCACCATGGCGGTGACGACGGGGCGCACCTCTGTTATCGGGCCGGTGGCTTCCATCGCGTCAAGCATGGCGACGCGGCGCCGGTTGATGCCGGCCATGCGGTGTTCGAAGATCGCTTCGAGCAGCATCTCGCGGGTGCCGAAATGGTAATGCAACGCGGCCACGTTCTTCTGGCCGGCGGCGCGGTTGATCTCGCGCAGCGACACGTTATCGATGCCTTTTTCGGCGAACAGGCGTTCGGCGGCGAGGATAAGGTTTTCGCGGGTGTCGGCAGGTTCCATGCAGCAACTGTATTAAATCATATGAATTAATTCAAATGATTTAAGCTTGTCCGTTAAGGTGGTACCGCATGCAGCGAAATGTTGACAAACGCCCCCGTGAGAAGGCCTTTTCAAAGGCAGACAAGACCATACCAAAAGGAACCATCCATGAGACTTATGATGTTCGAAGCGTCCGGCGGACCGCGCCTGGGCGTGGTCGACGGCGACAAGGTGATTGATGTCGCCGCAGCCGACCCGGCGTTGCCGAAGACGATGCAGGCCCTGATCGAAGCCGGACCGGACGCGCTTGCCCGCGCCGCCGCCGCCGTTAAGGGGGCCGGCGCCGAAGCGACCCTGGCGCTCAAGGACGTCACGCCGGCGTTGCCCATCGAACGACCGGGCAAGTTCGTCTGTGTCGGCCTGAATTATGCCGCCCATGCGCGCGAAGGCGGGCATGAGCCGCCGACGTATCCGTCCCTGTTCGTGCGTTGGCCGTCGTCGTTGGTTGCCGCCGAAGCACCGGTGATCCTACCCAAGGTCTGCGACCAGCTGGATTACGAGGCTGAACTGACTTTCATTATCGGCAAGGGCGGCCGGGCGATTCCGGAAGACAAGGGGCTGGACCATGTGTTCGGCTACACCCTATTCAATGATGTCTCGGTTCGCGCCTGGCAGCGTTATACGCCGCAATGGACCCAGGGCAAAAACTTCGACGGCACCGGCCCCTTGGGCCCCGTCGTGGTGACGCCGGATGAGTTGCCGGCGGGGGCATCGGGCCTGCGCATCACGTCGCGGGTCAACGGCGAAACGCGCCAGGATTCCAACACCGGCGACCTGATCTTCGGCGTTGCACGGCTGGTCGCCATTCTGTCCGAATTCATGACGTTGGAGCCGGGTGACGTGGTCGCCACGGGCACGCCGTCGGGCGTGGCCCATGCCATGAAACCGCCGGGTTTGATGAAGGCCGGCGACCGGGTCGAGGTCGAGGTCGAAGGCATCGGCATTCTCGGCAATCCCATCGTCGCCGAGGCTTGACCGGAATGACTGGGGAGGGGCGGCGTGGGCCGCCCCTTCATCCGTGACAGGGCGGTTCTGCCGGCTATGATTGGCCATCGGCGCGCTTGGGGCGCCGCGAAGGGGAGAGACCGCCATGACCGCCTGCCGCCTGACGACCGCCGCCGTTATCCTTGTCCTTGGCGCCATGATCGCCGTCACGGGCCCGGCCCGGGCGGCGGACGGGCGCATCGGGGTGGAATTGAACAAGCTGGAACCGCTGGCCAGCGCCTGCCGCGCCTATCTGGTGCTGACCAACAAGGCGGGCATGGCGTTCCGCGACCTCAAGCTGGATCTGGTGATCTTTGATACGGACGGCATCGTCGTCCGCCGCGTGGCGGTGCAGGGCGGGCCGATCCCCGACGGCAAGACCTCACTCAAGGTGTTCGATATCGATGGCGTGCAATGCGCCAAGATCGGCCGTTTTCTTCTGAACGGCGTCATGACCTGCGAGGCGGAGGACGACAAGCGCGACGGCTGCGTCGGATTGATCGACACGTCATCCCGTGCGCCGGTGGCGCTAATCAAATAGCGAAGACCGCTCCGCCGCTTACGGGAGGTTAANNGGTTGTTGGGGTCGTAAGAATTGACGAGGCCCAGCGTCGGCGGGGTTGCGGCCGGGCGCTCTTCCACGGCAGCGGCGCTCTTTGGTTGGTGCCGTGGCTCCTTCGACAGGGCGGCAAAAGCCGCGACAACGGCCTTCGGATTGAGGGCCTGCCAGAGGAACATGTCAGCCTGCCGCCGCCAGCGCCGCAGGGGTCGCGAACAGGGGTTCGTCGGTGGTGGCGGTTTTGCGACGTGCCTGGCAGATGGCTTCGGAAATCTCGCATTCGCATTTGCCGCAGCAGGGCGCGCAATCGAAATAGGTATGCACGTCGTCCCACTTTTCGGCGCCGGAACGCACCGCTTCCTTGACTTCGGTTTCGGTGATTCCGTTGCAATTGCAGACGTACATGGATGCGGTTCCCGGTCGCGGATTATTGTTGATAATGAGTATCATTCGTTCTGCGAATGATTGTCAATATCGTAAAATCAAAATTCGATTTCAAGCCCCGGGGCGAATTATCTTGAACGCCCTTGGCGATTGAGGGGACTCTTGCACGGGGCCGGTCTGCCGCCTGGGCAGTCGAATATGGGGGATAAAGGCGTTGAGCACGGAAAACCGGGAAACGGACCTGAAGTACGCGGTGGACGAAACGCCGCCGCTGGCGCTTTCCGCCGGATTGGGACTACAGGTCGTCATACTGATCATCGCCGGCATCGTCCTGGCGCCGGTTATTGTCATCCGCGCGGCCGGGGACCCCGGCGGGGCGACGTCCTGGGCCGTTTTCGCGGCGCTGGTCGTCTGCGGTATCACCACGATGATCCAGGCACGACCGATCAAGATGCCGCTTCTGGGCCAGTGCGGGGCCGGATTTGTCCTGTTCATGGGCACGTCGGGCGCCTTCATGGCGATTTCCGTCGATGCCATCAAGTCGGGCGGTATGGCGTTACTGGCGACCCTGGTGCTCATGTCCTCGCTGATCCAGTTCCTGTTTTCCTTCCGTCTGGGGTATTTGCGTCGGATTATCACGCCGACGGTCGGCGGGACGGTCATCATGATGATCGCCGTGACGGTATTTCCCATCATCTTCAAAATGCTCAACGCGCCCATGCCCGGTGTTCCCGAAGGCAGCGCCGCCGCACCGGCGACGGCGATTGCGACCTTCGTGGTGATCGTCGGTGTGTCCCTGTTCGGTAAAGGCCCCATTCGTCTATGGGGGCCGCTCATCGGTGTCGCGGTCGGCTGCGCGATCGCCTTTGCCATGGGGGCGTTCGATTTGTCCAAGGTCACCGCCGCCAGTTGGATCGGTCTGCCGGAAGGCACCTGGCCAGGCTTG
>DNMS01000052.1 GCA_003488105.1 Rhodospirillaceae bacterium | reverse complement strand
GGCGGCGGCTATTACCATTATTCCTATGCCATCGTGCGCGGCTGCGACCGCGTCGTGCCCGTCGACGTCTATGTGCCCGGCTGCCCGCCGACGGCCGAGGCGCTGGTGTACGGCATTCTCCAATTGCAGAAGAAAATCCGCCGTACCGGCGCCCTGTGGCGCTGACACGACCGGACGAACCGCGACCGATCACTAAAAGAACCAAGAAGACCATGGATCAGGCCCTCAAGGAACTTGCCGAACACCTCCGCGACCAGCTTGGCGACAAGCTGTTGGCCGACGAGGTGCGTCTCGGCGAATTGATGATTACCGTCAGGCGGGACGCCATCGTCGCGGTGCTAAAATCCCTGCGCGATGATTCGAACTGCCGGTTCCATCAACTGATGGATATCTGCGGCGTCGATTATGCCGATGAAAGCCCGCGTTTCGAGATCGTCTACAACCTTCTGTCCATGACCCATAACACGCGTATCCGCGTCAAGCTGCGCACGGACGAGGACGATCCCGTGCCGTCCGTCGCCGGGGTGTTTTCGACCGCCAATTGGTTCGAGCGTGAAATCTGGGACATGTATGGGGTGTTCTTCTCCGACCATCCCGACCTGCGCCGTCTGCTCACCGACTATGGGTTCGAGGGCCATCCCCTGCGCAAGGATTTCCCGCTGACGGGCTATGTCGAGGTGCGCTACGACGATGAACAGAAACGCGTGGTCTACGAGCCCGTGAAGCTGACCCAGGAATTCCGCAACTTCGACTTCGAAAGCCCCTGGGAAGGCATGGAACGCGTCGTTCTGCCGGGCGACGAGAAGGCCGAGGCGGAACCGGAAACCGAGGCGCCCTGACCATGGTCGAAACCCAGATCAAGAATTTCAACCTCAACTTCGGGCCGCAGCATCCGGCGGCCCATGGGGTGCTGCGCCTGGTCCTGGAAATGGACGGCGAGGTCATCGAGCGCGCCGACCCGCATATCGGGTTGCTGCACCGGGGCACGGAAAAGCTCATTGAATACAAGACCTACGCCCAGGCTGTGCCGTATTTTGACCGTCTGGACTATGTCGCGCCGCAGAACCAGGAACACGCCTTCGTGCTGGCGGCGGAAAAGCTGTTGGGTATCGAAATTCCCAAGCGGGGTCAGTATATCCGCGTGCTCTATTGCGAGATCGGGCGCATTCTCAACCACATCCTGAACATCACGGCTTTCGCTATGGACGTGGGCGCGATGACGCCGATGCTGTGGGGCTTCGAGATTCGCGAACGCCTGATGGAGTTCTGCGAATCCGCGTCGGGTGCGCGCCTGCACATGAATTATTTCCGTGTCGGTGGCGTTGCCCAGGACCTGCCGGCGGGCCTGTTGGAAGACATCGCCAAATGGGCTGACGAAGAATTCCCGCCTTTCCTCGACGATCTGGAAAGCCTGCTCACGGAAAACCGCATCTTCAAGCAGCGCACGGTCGATATCGGCGTCATCGATGCCGAACAATGCTTCGACTGGGGCTTCACGGGCCCGAATCTGCGCGCCTCCGGTATTGCCTGGGATCTGCGCAAGTCGCAGCCCTATGACGCCTATGCGGACATGGATTTCGACATTCCCGTGGGCAAGATGGGCGACTGCTACGACCGCTATCTGGTGCGCATGCTGGAAATGCGCGAATCCCTGAAGATCATCCGCCAATGCGTTGAAAACATGCCCGGCGGGCCGGTCAAGTCGACCAATAAAAAGGTCACGCCGCCGACCCGTGGTGACATGAAACAATCCATGGAAGCCTTGATCCACCACTTCAAACTGTTTACCGAAGGCTTCCACGTGCCGGCCGGCGAAACCTATACGGCCGTCGAGGCGCCCAAGGGCGAATTCGGCGTCTATCTGGTGGCCGACGGCTCCAACAAACCCTATCGCTGCAAGATCCGGGCACCGGGATTCGCCCATCTGGAAGCGACGGAATTCCTGTCGAAGGGCCATATGCTCGCGGACATCTGTGCGAACATCGGTTCCATCGACGTCGTATTCGGCGAAATCGACCGGTGACCGGGATGAATATTGAACAACCGTCGAGCTTCGCCTTTTCGGCGGAGAACCTCGAAAAGGCCAAATGGCACATCGCCAAGTATCCGGCCGGCCGTCAGCAGAGCGCTGTGATGCCGCTGCTCGATCTGGCGCAGCGCCAAAATGGCGGCTGGCTGCCCCAGGCGGCGATCGAAGTCATCGCCGACATGCTGGATATGGCGTCGATCCGCGTCTACGAGGTCGCGACCTTCTACACCATGTACAACCTGAAGCCGGTCGGTAAGAACTTCGTCCAAGTCTGCACCAATCTGCCGTGCTGGCTGCGCGGCTCAGACCAGATCATGGCCGCCTGCAAAAAGGTCACCGGCTGTTCGAACGGTGAAACCTCGGCGGATGGTGAATTCACGGTGCTTGAGGTTGAATGCCTGGGCGCCTGCGTCAATGCACCGATGATGCAGATCGGCGACGATTATTACGAAGACCTGGATTCGGCGGCGACCGAAGAGGTCCTGACGGCGCTCAAGGCAGGTCAGAAGCCGAAGGTCGGCTCTCAGTCCGGGCGTTATACCTGCGAGCCTGCCGGCGGGATCACGACCCTGACCGACCGCTATCCGGACCGGGCCGCCAAGGCGGGAGGCGACGACTGATGCTTGCCGACAAGGATCGTATCTTCACCAATATCTACGGTTTCGACAGCCCCTGGCTCGACGGTGCCCGCGCGCGCGGCGACTGGGACGGCACGAACAAGCTGATCGAACTGGGCCGCGACAAGATCATCGACGAGATGAAGGAATCGGGCCTGCGTGGCCGTGGCGGCGCCGGCTTCCCCACGGGCGTGAAGTGGTCCTTCATGCCCAAGGAAATCGGCACCCGGCCGCATTATCTGGTCATCAACGCCGACGAGGGCGAGCCCGGCACCTGCAAGGACCGCGAAATCATGCGCTCCGAGCCGCATAAGCTCATCGAAGGCGCCTTGGTCGCATCCTTCGCCATGGGGGCCCATGCGGCCTATTGCTACGTGCGCGGCGAATTCCATCACGAGATCGATTGCCTGCAGCGCGCTGTGGACGAAGCTTACGAAGCCGGGCTGATCGGCGACGATGCCTGCGGCACGGGCTGGAAGTTCGATTTCTACGTCCATTCCGGCGCCGGGGCCTATATCTGCGGCGAGGAAACCGCGCTGCTCGAAAGCCTTGAAGGCAAGAAGGGCCAGCCGCGTCTGAAGCCGCCATTCCCTGCAAATGCTGGCCTGTATGGTTGCCCGACAACGGTGAACAACGTTGAGTCTATTGCTGTTGCGCCGACTATTCTGCGTCGCGGCGCGGAATGGTTCTCCAGCTTCGGTCGTGACAACAACAAGGGCACTAAGGTCTTTTGTATTTCCGGTCACGTAAACAAGCCGTGCAACGTCGAAGAAGCGATGTCTATTCCGATGAAGCAACTCATCGAAGAGCATTGCGGCGGCGTTCGTGGCGGCTGGGAAAATCTGAAAGCGGTTATTCCGGGCGGTTCTTCCGTTCCACTTTTGCCGCGTGAGATTTGCGACACGGTTCTCATGGATTTTGACGCGCTCCGTGAAGTCCGTTCCGGCCTCGGTACGGCCGGTATGATCGTCATGGATAATTCCACGGACATCGTGAAGGCCATCGCGCGTATCAGCTATTTCTACAAGCATGAGAGCTGTGGCCAGTGCACGCCTTGCCGTGAAGGTACTGGCTGGATGTGGCGCGTTCTTGAACGTATGGCGCGCGGCGAAGCTGAGCATTCAGAAATTGACATGCTGCTCGACGTAGCTGGTCAGGTTGAAGGCCACACGATCTGCGCACTCGGCGATGCCGCGGCATGGCCTGTTCAGGGCCTCATTCGTCACTTCCGTCACGAGATTGAAGAGCGCATTTCTAATTATCGAATTGGCAAGCCCCTCGTTCAGGGCGCCAGCGTAGCGGCGGAGTAAGGCATATGTCAGATACCTTTAAACTCGTCGTTGACGGCAAAGAAGTCGAAGTTCCTCGCGAATACACGCTCCTTCAGGCGTGTGAAGAAGCGGGTGCTGAGATTCCACGTTTCTGCTTCCACGAACGTCTCTCTGTGGCAGGTAACTGCCGCATGTGTCTCGTTCAGTGGGAGGGCGCACCGAAGCCGATTGCCTCATGTGCGCAGACCGTTGGTGACATGCGGATGAACCCTGATGGGTCGCCTCCTAACATCAACACCAAAGGCGAATACGTCGAGAACGCTCGTAACGGTGTGATGGAATTCCTGCTGATCAACCACCCGCTTGATTGTCCGATTTGTGACCAGGGCGGCGAGTGTGACCTGCAGGATCAGGCCGTCGCTTATGGTCGCTCTGACTCGCGCTATGAAATGAACAAGCGCGCGGTCGAAGACAAAAATATGGGGCCGCTCGTCAAAACAATCATGACGCGCTGTATCCAGTGTACGCGTTGCGTGCGCTTTGTTGCGGAAGTAGCAGGCGTCGAAGAGATCGGCATGATCAGCCGTGGTGAAGACGCAGAGATCACGACATATCTCGAGCAGTCTCTCACATCCGAACTTTCCGGCAACGTGATTGATTTGTGTCCGGTTGGCGCGCTGAC
>DNMS01000123.1:6741-7865 GCA_003488105.1 Rhodospirillaceae bacterium | reverse complement strand
CTAAGAAATTCGACGAGGGCACCGGCTACCGTTCAAAATCATTTCTGACCGTACCCCTGAAGAACAGCCAGGACGAAATCATCGGCGTCATCCAGCTGCTCAACGCCACAGATGCGTCAGGCACGGTCATCGAATTTTCCAAGCAGATCCAGCCCCTGGTCGAGGCCCTGGCCTCCCAGGCCGCCGTGGCGCTCGACAATCAGCAGCTGCTGGAAAGCCAGCGCAAACTGCTGGAAAGCTTCATTGAGTTGATCGCGTCTGCGATCGACGCCAAGTCCCCCTATACCGGTGGGCACTGTCAGCGCGTACCCGAGTTGACCAAGATGCTGGCCAAGGCTGCCTGCGACGACAAGGACGGCCCGTTCAAGGATTTCGACCTGACCGAGGAGCAGTGGTACGAGCTGCACATCGGGGCGTGGTTGCATGATTGCGGTAAGGTCACGACGCCGGAATACGTCGTCGACAAGGCCGTGAAGCTGGAAACCATCTACAACCGTGTCCATGAGGTGCGCATGCGCTTCGAGGTGGTCAAGCGCGAGGCCGAGATCGAGTACTACAAGGCATTGATCGAAGGCCGGGGAGATCCGGACGCGCTGAAGGCCGAGTTGGATGCGACCCTGACCAAGATCGACGCGGACTGGGAATTCATCGCCAAGGCCAACGTCGGCGACGAATTCATGGCCCCCGAGGCCCAAGATCGCATCCGCGAGATCGCCAAAACCCAGTGGACGCGCACGCTGGACGACCGCCTGGGTCTGTCCTTTGAGGAACGCAAGCGCAAGGATCGCAAGCCCCCCGTGCCAACGCCGGCCAAGGAATACCTTCTGGCCGACCGCGACGATCATGTCGTCTTCCGCGACGCACTGGAGCCTGCGGCCCAGCCCGACAACCCCTTCGGGTTCAAGCTGAACATCCCCGAGCACAAGTACAATTTCGGCGAAATCTACAACCTGTGCATCGCCCGCGGCACCTTGACCGAGGAAGAGCGTTTTAAGATCAACGACCACATCGTGCAGACCATCATCATGCTGGAACAGCTGCCGTTTCCCAAGCACCTGAAGCGGGTGCCCGAATACGCCGGTGGCCACCACGAAAAGATGGACGGCACGGGCTATCCCCGGAAG
>DNMS01000123.1:3443-6510 GCA_003488105.1 Rhodospirillaceae bacterium | reverse complement strand
TTCGAGGCCCTGACCGCCGCCGACCGCCCCTACAAGGATCCCAAGAAGCTGTCGGACAGCATCAAGATCATGTCGTTCATGAAAAAGGACGCGCATATCGATGGCGAGTTGTTCAAGCTGTTCCTGACCTCCGGCGTGTTCCAGGAATACGCCGACAGGTTCCTGGAGCCCTATCAGATCGACGACGTGGACATCGCCAAATACCTTGAATAACCCGCCCGCCCCACCCGACCGTCCACGCCGCCCCCGGTCTGTTTCCCGGGCGCTGGCTTATCCCTACGACGTACCCGACCGTTCGTTCGTGATCCACGCCGGCCATGTCCAACCGGTCGACAGCGACGCGCATCTTCACGACCTGACGGGCGGGGACCTTGAGGGACGCGTGCCGGTGATCGCCTGCGGCTCGAACCAAGCACCCTCGGCATTGGCCTGGAAGTTCTCCCGGTCGGAAGACGGCGCCGTGCCTGTGGTGCGCCTTCATCTGAAGAATTTCGACAGCGTCTATTGCGCCCATTTCGCCGGCTACGGATCGGTCCCGGCGACCTTGCATCCCGCCCCCGGTACCGTGGTGTCGCTGTTCGTCAACTGGCTGACGCCGGCCCAGCTCGCCCATATGCACACCACGGAAACCACGCGCGGCAATTACGTCTTTGGCGAACTGGCGAACCTGGAGGCCGAGGTCGAATTCGGCCCCGCCGTTCGTAGTGCCGGCGCCTACATCTGCACCCGAGGAGCCCTGGCCATCGACGGGCGTCCGGTGCCACTTGCAGAGATCCCGGCCCGTGACCGTACTCATCCCGCCCTCGGCCAGCGCGACCTGATTCAACGCCTGCTCGCCCTGCACGACCTGGCCGACACGGTCGAGACCTTCGTCCAGCGCAACATCGACGACGAGGACGAACGCACCCGCCGTCAGGCGCTGCTGCGCACAGGTGCCCTGCCCTTCGATTACCCGGCCTTTCGCCCGGCGGACTGACCCGCCCCGCGAATCGCCGGGCCGGCCAGACTATGCCGCCACCCCGCATCCCCACCATCCGGCCCCGGCCAGCGCCCCACAGGCGGGCGATTGGGCCATTCCTCTGTGCAAATTCGGCATGGACGGGTATTTTTCCCGGCTATGGAACAGTTTCTGTCGGACTTGGTGCTGATCCGTGACGGGGTGCTGAACGCGACCGCGGACCTGTGGGTCCCGCTGGTGGAATCCGTTGCGACGATGCCGACCTGGGCGCTTGCCGCCGCCGGGGCCGGCGCCCTGGCGCTGATCGGCGTGCTGCTGTTCGGCGGCCGCAGGCTGCGCGGCGGTGACCGCCTGGACCGTCCCGACCCCATCCTGCGCAGCCAGCCGAACGTGGCGGACACACCCCCGTTCGACGCAATGGCACCCGAACCCATGGAACCCAGCCCCCTGCCCGACACGCCCGAGATTCAAGGCCTCGCCGAAATTCTCGCCGAACAGGGGGTCGACGATCAGGCACGTGACGGGCGGCTGCGTTCCTTCGCGGGCGAACTGGACGACCTGCGCGCGCGGCTTGGCACCGTCAGCGCCGGGTCGCCGGCGGCAGCCAAGCTGCTGCATGACGCCCGGGGCGCCATCGCCGTCGGCGACATCGCCCGCGGCACGGACCTTCTGATCCGCGCCGCCGAGGAAGAGGACACCACCGGCCACAAGCATGCCTGGACCGCCGGCATTCATGGCCGCGCTGCGGCCCTGACCCGCCTGGTCGCGGGTGACCTTCTGGCGGCGCGCGGCGATGCTGAGGAAGCGACGACCCTGTTCCGGCTCGCCGCCGACGCCGTGCCGGAGGACGACCTGGAACTGCGTGTCGAATGTCTGGGCCGACTGGGCGCCTTGGCCCACGGCCGGGAGGACTACAAAGCCGCGCGCAAACATTTCGCGGCCGCCCTCGACCTGCTGGAAAAATCCGGTGCCGACGGCCACCCCGACCTGGGCGGCATCCTCAACAACCTGGGCCTCGCCTGCGACTTGGCCGGCGACGCCAAGGCGGCGGAACTGCATTATCAGCGCGCCCTTGCCGCCGACGAGACAACCTGGGGCGACAATCATCTCAACGTCGCCGCCGTGGTCAACAACCTTGGCCTTTATTACCGGCGACGGGGTAAGACCCAGGCGGCGGAGCCCCTGTTCCGCCGCGCCGTCGCGATCAAGGAAAAGCATCTGATGCCGGGCGATGCCTCGCTCGCCCTCAGTCAGGTCAACCTTGCCGCCGCCCTCCGCGCGCTGGGGCGCGAGGAAGACGCCCAGGATCTGGAACGCCGGGCCGGCCTGCCGCCGCCCGAGCCGCCGGAAGCCGAGGAGCCTGGGGAAGAGGATTCCCCGGAAACCGGCGACGCGCCATCCCCCCTGGAAGACACCGAAACGGACGGACGGCCCGTGTCCGCCGGTTGACGCGGCGTCACCCTTTCCCCTGATCCTGAAATCTGTATAGTCGGCCCTCTTTCCCGCTCGGAGGCAATGACCAGGCGGCGAAAGATCAGACCATTCCGTCGGCAATGACGCCGACGGTCGCTCGAAGGCAAGGACCAAGCGAATGACGCAAAAGACCGGTATCATGATTTGCGGCCACGGCAGCCGTGACCAGGGGGCCGTCGATGAATTCGGCACCCTGGCAGGCCATCTGGCCAAGCGATTCCCCGATTACGACGTGGAAAGCGGTTTCCTGGAATTCGCCACGCCCGTCATCCGCACGGGCCTGGACAAATTACGGGACCGGGGCGTCAACCGCATCATCTGCGTGCCCGGCATGCTGTTCGCGGCGGGCCATGTGAAAAACGACCTGCCCTCGGAAATTAACAGCTTCGCCCAGGCCCATCCGGACCTGGATGTGCGCTTCGGGCGCGAACTGGCGATCGATGCCCGGCTTCTGCGCGCGGCGAAGGTCCGCATCGAAGAAGCCGAGGCCGCCGCCAACGCGGCCAAAGGTGAGATCGCCCGCAAGGACACCCTTTTGATGGTGGTCGGGCGCGGCACCAACGATTCGGACGCCAATTCCAACGTCAACAAGGTCGCGCGCATGCTGTGGGAAGGCATGGATTTCGGCTGGGCCGA
>DNMS01000123.1:2485-3207 GCA_003488105.1 Rhodospirillaceae bacterium | reverse complement strand
CGCTGGGCCGACGACTGCGCCCAGGCGCACCCCGAGATCGATGTCGTCAAGGCGCCCTATCTGAACGACCACGAAGACCTGATCGACTGCTTCGCCGACCGGGTCGAGGAAGCGCTCAACGGCGACAACAAGATGAACTGCCTGCTGTGCAAATACCGGGAGCAGATCATCGGCTACGAAGACGACCATGGGGCTCCCCAGGTCGGCCACCACCATCATGTGGTCGGCATCGGAACGGACGGCCACGGGGCCGAGGATCACGGCATCCACCACGGCAAGCACGGCCATCATCATGGGCATGGGCACAGCCATGACCACGGACATGATCACGGCCACGGGCATTCCCATCCGCACCGCCACGACGCCGACAGCTGACGCCGGGGGCGTGATGTTCGATTACGTCCGCGACCCGGCGGAGATCTACCGCCGTTCCTTCGCCGCCATCGAGGCGGCGGCGGACCTCACGCGCTTCGATGGTGCGGAGCGGACCTTGGCCGTGCGCCTGATCCACGCCTGCGGCATGGCCGACATCGCGGCATATCTCGTGATGTCCAACGACCCGGCCCAGGCCGGCCGGGTGGCCCTTGCGGCCGGGGCGCCCATCTTGGTCGATGCGGAAATGGTCGCCCGCGGCGTCATCGCCCAGCGTCTTCCCACAGATAACCGGATCATCTGCACCTTGAACGACGATGGCGTGCGCGAACATGCGGCGGACCTCGGCA
>DNMS01000123.1:2033-2443 GCA_003488105.1 Rhodospirillaceae bacterium | reverse complement strand
ATTCGTGATGTCGAACGGTCCGGCCCAGGCTGGTGCGGCGGCCTTGCGGGCCGGGGCGCCGGTCCTGACCGACGCGGAAATGGTCGCCCACGGCGTCATCTCTTCACGTTTGCCCAAAGCGAACCGCGTCATCTGCACTCTTAACGACGACGGGATCAGGGACCGCGCGGCGGACCTCGGCACCACCCGCTCCGCCGCCGCCGTCGACGCCTGGGCGCCGCATCTGGCGGGGGCGGTGGTCGCCATCGGCAATGCGCCCACGGCCCTGTTCCGATTGCTGGAACTGTTGGCTGAGGGAGCCCCCCGACCGGCGGTCATCCTGGGCTTTCCCGTCGGCTTCATCGGCGCGGCGGAATCGAAACAGGCCCTGATCGATCATGCGGGCGACATTCCCTTCGCGACCCTGCCGG
>DNMS01000123.1:987-1854 GCA_003488105.1 Rhodospirillaceae bacterium | reverse complement strand
TCGCGACCCTGCCGGGACAGCGCGGCGGCAGTGCGCTGGCCGCCGCCGCCGTCAACGCCCTCTGCCCCGCCCCGGAACAAAGGGAGGCACAAAATGGATAGATGGCTTTCCGTGGTCGGCATCGGCGAGGACGGATTGGACGGCCTGAGTGCCCGCGCCCGCGCCCTGATCGAAGCCGCCGACGTCCTGGTCGGCGGCGACCGCCACCTGGGCAAACTGTCCCCCGATGCCCGGCCGCGCATGACCTGGGCCAACGGCCTGGACGCGGGGATCGCCGCCATCGAACAACATGCGGGCCGGCAGGTCTGCGTGCTCGCCTCGGGCGATCCGCTCAACTTCGGCATCGGCAAGCGCCTGGTCGCGCGCTTCGGCATCGAGGCCATGAACATCCTGCCCGCCCCCGGCGCCTTCGCCCTGTTGGCCGCGCGCATGGGCTGGTCGCTGGCCGACGGCACCCTGCGCACGGTCAGCTGCCACGCCTTCCCAGTCGAGGTTCTGAACCGCCACCTGCTACCGGGCCTGCGGCTGTTGATCCTGGCCCGCAACGGTGAAACCCCGGCGCGTGCGGCGGAATTGCTGTGCCGGCGCGGCTTCGGCGAAAGCCCCATGACCGTGTTCGAACACATGGGCGGTCCCGACGAAGGACGCTACGACACCGTGGCCGAGGAATGGGAAGGCCGGCGGGTCAAGGATCTGAACGTCATCGCCTTTCACCTGTGGCCGAGCCCGGGGGCGACCATCTGGCCGGAAACGCCAGGCCTGCCCGAAGCCGCCTTCCGCCACGACGGCAAGATCACCAAGCGCGAGGTCCGTGCCGCGACCCTGGCCCGTCTGGCCCCCCTGCCGGGGCAGTTGCTGTGGGACGTG
>DNMS01000123.1:0-823 GCA_003488105.1 Rhodospirillaceae bacterium | reverse complement strand
CCTGCAGCCCCTACCGGGACAGATGTTGTGGGACGTGGGCGCCGGATCAGGTGCGGTTGCCATCGAATGGCTGCGCGCGGCGGCGGACGCGCAGGCGATCGCCATGGAACGCGACCCCGCCCGCTTCGACGACATCGAAGCCAATGCCTTGAACCTGGGCGTCCCCCATCTGAAGCTGCAGAAAGGCGAGGCCCCCCAATGCTTCGCCGACGCCGGCCCCGCCCCCGACGCGATCTTCGTCGGCGGCGGCCTGTCCCAGCCCGGCGTGATTGACAGCGCCATGGCCGCCCTCAAATCCGGCGGCCGTCTGGTCGCCAACGGCGTGACCCTGGAAGCCCAGGAGACCTTGATTCAAAACCATCGGGCCCATGGCGGCGAGTTGACCCGCATCGCCGTCGCCCGCGCCGACGCGGTCGGCGGCCTGACCGGCATGCGGCCCCTGATGGACGTGCTGCAATGGGCTGTGACCAAATCATGAGCACCCCCGGCACCCTGTATGGCGTCGGCGTCGGCCCCGGCGACCCGGACCTGCTGACGCTGAAGGCCGTGAAAGTCATTGCCCAGGCCCCCGTCATCGCCTATCCGGCGGCGGCGGGCACGGACAGCCTGGCCCGCGCCATCGCGGCGCCGCATATCCCGGCAGGCAAGACGGAAATCGCCATCGTCACGCCCATGGTGCCGGGGCGCTTTCCCGCCAACGACGTCTACGATGACTATGCCCGTGACATCGCGGAGCACCTCGCCGCCGGGCGCGACGTCGCGATCCTGTGCGAAGGCGATCCATTTCTCTACGGCTCGTTCATGTATCTGTTCCTGCGTCTGG
>DNMS01000186.1:3957-4182 GCA_003488105.1 Rhodospirillaceae bacterium | reverse complement strand
CGCCATTCTGAACAGGTTCCGCGCGGCTGTGGCGGCACAAATGGCCCGGACAATATTTAGTGACGGGGCGGCCGGTGTGACGGTGGTCGCAGGCGGTGGTTACGCTATAATGTATGGGTGTCCATCGGAAGGATTGGCGCCCGCCTATGAGTTACCTGGAAAACCACCAAATTCTGGCGTCGAAGGACCTGCATGAAATGCGGGATATCCTGACACGGCTGACAA
>DNMS01000186.1:0-3711 GCA_003488105.1 Rhodospirillaceae bacterium | reverse complement strand
AAGGACCTGCATGAGATGCGGGATGTCCTGATACGGCTGACAAATACGGACGAGATCGACGTCGTCGGCAAGGGGCATGAAATCGATGCCTTCCTGCGCTGTGTCGACCTCGGCGACCAGAATATCCTGCACATCACCTATGGCAATGTGCCGACCCAGGTTCAGACGCAGGCGAACGACGATGACACCTTGTTGTTGTTCATCCTGACGGGCGGGGTGGCCAATGTTCAGCACAATGGCCAAGCGTTTGAGATTTCTCCGAATACCGGGCTGATGCGGGACAAGCGAATTCCCTTATCGGCCCAGCAGAATGCCTTTGAAAGCTTCGTGATTCCCCTGTCCATCGAGACTCTGAAGCAGCATGCGCGCCGGCTTCTGGGCGAGGAGGCCTGCCTGGCGGATATCCAATTCGATGTTGCGTTGGATCTGACCACGCCGGGCGGGCGGCACCTGCGCAATACAGTGACCTACATTGCCGAAGCCTTGGATGGCCCTTTGTGCGGGGCCGACAACCCGATCGTCCTGGCGGGCCTCAAGGATCTTCTGCTGACCAGCGTGCTGTCGCTGTTACCCAATTCCGCCACGGCCGCCTTGCAGGGCCGCCCCAAGGCCGTCGCCGTCCCCTATTACGTCAAACGGGCCCGCGATTACATCCACGCCCATGCGGATACGACGATCACGCTGGAAACCCTGGCCCATCATGCGGGGTGCAGCTATCGGACACTGCAGACCGCGTTCAACGACGCCTTCGGCATGTCGCCCATTGCCTATGTCAAATACGTGCGGCTGACTTTGGCCCATAATGACCTGCGCCGGGCCGACAGCGGCGTTTCCGTCCGCGCTGTCGCCGCCAAGTGGGGGTTCACCCACATGGGCTGGTTTTCCAAATGTTATGTGGAGCAGTACGGCGTCCTGCCGTCGCAGACCCTGCGGTCCCGCGCCTGATCCCTCATCGACGGGCGCCCGCGCCCACGCAATGCTTCAATTACGCAGAGGCTGTCGCGGGCGCGCAAAAATGTCTCCAAGTCCCCTCATGATCTTCCCAAAATGCATGCTTTGAAGCGGGGAAGGTGATTAAAGGATGAATGTATTTTAATTCATAATATCGGCGCGATCTGCGTCGATAGGGAGTTTGTTCGATGTCATCGTTTATGGGAATTTTTCGGCCTAAGTTCCTGGGAGTATTGCTCCTGGGTCTGTTCATCCTGGGTTTAGACGCAAGCGACGCGCAGGCGAACTCGGGCTGGAAGCAGCTCCAGGGCCATTCCGCCTGCGGTGGCGTCGACAAGGCGGGGAATCTTCAGGAACCCTGCGATTTTCAGAAGGCCACCTATGTCAGGCCGTCGATCAAGACCTGTCCTAAGGGGTCGTTCGCCGATCTGGGGTCCTGCTGGGACTGTCCGACGGGATATAATCGCAGCGTGCGCAAAGTGACGCACGAACGGGCCTGTCAGAAGAACGTCCCGGACAAGACGGGCCCCGCGACCTTTCTCGGGGCGGTCAAATGCCCGAGCGGTTCCTTCAAGGATGGGCGCAACGGCGGCGAATGCTGGAGCTGCCCGGCGGGTTTCGGCCGCACCGCCACGAAGGTCGATGCGTGGAATGCCTGCGGCAAGATCGGCAAAAAGGCGACCTCGGCGATCTTCAAGGGACGGCAATGCCCCGATCAGGATGCCTTCCGCGATCCCCGCAACGGTGGCGAATGCTGGAAATGCCCCGAAGACTATAACCGCACGGCCAACGCCGTAACCGGGGCACGGGCCTGTAAAACGTCCTTCGCGTTCAAGCCGGCGATCAACAAGGGCGACCGCAAGTGTGAGCCCAATCAGATATTCGACCTGATCGACGGCGGCACCTGCTGGACCTGTCCGGAAGGGGCCAAGCGCACTTGGTTCAGCATCAAGTCAGCCAAGGCCTGCCGCAATAACAAGATGCAATGGGTTCTGCCCGATCGTCAAAAATACGGCTTGTTCGGCCTGGGCTCCGGCGCCGACGATATTCTCGCCAAAATCATTGCCGAACGCACGGCGTTGGATGCCCAGATAAAAAAAGCGGCGAAGCTTGGGGGGAAAGATCCGGCGGCGGCGTCAAAGGTGGCCTGGGAAGTCATCGACAACCGGCCGTGGGAAAGCCCCTATCTGTCCGCAGCACTTGGTGCGATCGTGATGGATGCCGCCGCCAAACCCGCCGCCCAGCGGACGGAATCTGAAAAGCAGCTGATGGGGCAGGTCGCCCAGCTTATCCAGTGGAACCGGCAGTTCATCGCCTATCAGGCGAAGCAGGCGCATCAAACCTGGGAGATCTCGTCCAAAAAGGCCTACGAGATCAGTGCGGCGAAGATGGGCGCCGCCATCATTTATTCCGATTCCATGGTCACCCCACCTGATTACAACGAGATGCTGGTGGGGGCTGTTCAAGTCGCCGCGGGGTTCGCCGGACCGGCGGGCAGCGTTCTCATCCCGTTGTTTGTCAAACCGGTGCAGATTGCGACATTCCCATTCAGGGAAGCCGCCCGGAAGCTTGCGGCGCAGGCGGCGAAGAAAGTGGTCGAGACGGCTGTCAAGGCTGGTGGTGGTGCCACCGCTTGGACATCGTCCAGCGTTGCGATGGCTTCCCTCGGGCCGTTGATGATTGTCGCTGCCGCCGGGATTATCGTGACAATGGAAATCGACAAGTTCATGGCCCTGGAGAAAGCGGCCGGGAAAATCCAGCAGTCGATCGACATCGCGAACCGCCCACTTGACCTCAACATCTTCCTTCAACAACAGACCGGGCCGGATGAATTCCTGTTCCATTGGGCGGCCGTGATCGGCGCCGACACGCGGCCGAGCGCCAATTTCAAAACCCGCTTGGCCGCCTACAAGGCCGGCAAGGACCCGGACGCAAAGCCGACCGCGCTGATCATGCCGACGATCAACTTCGGCGGCATCACCAACTCAGGCCAGAACACGCCAAGTTCTGATACGATTGCCCCGGGATCGGTGACGATCACCCCCATTCAATCGACCTCGGTGGTCGTGGAAAACCCGCTCCTGGCGCCGGCGCCGACGGCTGAAAAGGCCCTGATCGCCGCGATCAAAAGGCAGAAGACCCAGCCGTCGGGCACCCTGCGGTTCGAGCTGACCAACGCGCCCGGTCTATGCCTGAGCAAAAGCGAGGGGCCGACGGAAGCCATGGCCCTGGCCGACTGTAATCAGCAGGATACCCTGTGGATCAGGCCGAACGAGAAGCCGAACGCCCTGGTTTTCCACAGCAAATATTGTGTCGGGGTCGGTGACGCCAAGCTCCAGGACCGCATAAAGGTGCTGATTTCCAAGTGCCAGACCACCCCCAACATGCAGTGGGAACTGCAGGCCGACGGCCATGTGAAGATGCTGAAAGCCGACTTCTGCATGGCGGTGATCGACAAGCCGGTCAAGGGGGCGGAGGTTCTGTTGCAGAAGTGCAGCGGAAACCGCGCCCGGCAGATCTGGCGGCCCTGGGTGGTGGCGCCGTAACGCCGCCGCCACGTCCGCGTCGGCCCGGTCAGTTGATGCAGCCGGCTGATCGCATGGCGGCGATCTGGTCGGCGTCATAGCCGAGTTCGGCAAGGATCTCCGCGGTCTGCGCCCCGACCGGCTGGGGCGGCAGGGTCACTTCCGACGGACTGTCCGACATGTGGAACGGCAGGACCGGTACGGTCAGTCCATCCGCGACACTGCCGGGCGCGGC
>DNMS01000251.1:15023-15325 GCA_003488105.1 Rhodospirillaceae bacterium | reverse complement strand
CGCTCCGGCGGCCGACCACGGCGGCCTTCACAGCCCTGTTCGGACATTTTTACATCCAATCGACGCGAGAACGAGAATGACTTGCAAACTCATAATCAGACCGTTATAACTGGCGCACGCATTGATAATCATTCGCAATCTCATTTTTTGCCAAGATTTGGCCGGGGATTGCGGACAGCTGTTCGACACTTTCGGACCTCTGGGATTTCACAACCGAACCAACGAAGGACTCTGACCCGTGGAAACCAAAATGCCACATATGAAACGCCTGTTTGCGGCCGGTCTTGTCGCCGCCTCGACGG
>DNMS01000251.1:0-14814 GCA_003488105.1 Rhodospirillaceae bacterium | reverse complement strand
GGCGGCCTGGGCCCAGGCCGCCGACCAGGAAGTGAACCTCTATTCCTATCGCCAACCGTTCCTGATCAAACCGCTCCTCGATGCCTTTACCAAGGAAACGGGGATCAAGGTGAACGTCGTGTTCGCCAAGAAAGGCATGCTGGAAAAGATCAAGGCCGCCGGCGACAATAGCCCCGCCGACGCGGTGCTGACCGTCGACATCGGCCGCCTGTACGCCCTGAAGGAAGGCGGCGTGCTGCAGGCCGTGAAGTCGGATACCCTTGAAAAGAACATCCCCGCCCACTTCCGCGACCCGGAAGGCATGTGGTTCGGCCTGACGTCCCGTGCCCGCGTGGCGCTGGTGTCCAAGGAACGGGTCAAACCGGGCGAACTGACGTCCTATGAGGATCTGGTCGATCCCAAATTCAAGGGCCGCATCTGCGTGCGCTCCGGCAAGAACGCCTACAACGTGGCGCTGATCGCCTCGATGATCGCCCATCATGGTGAAGAAGGTGCCGAAAAGTGGCTTCAGGGCGTGAAGGCCAATCTGGCCCGCAAACCCCAGGGTAATGACCGCGCCCAGGCCAAGGCCGTGTACGAAGGCGTGTGCGACATCGCCATCACGAATAACTATTACATGGGCAAGATGATGACCAACGACGAGAAGCCCGAGCAGAAGAAGTGGGCCGCCGCCGTTCGTCTGACCTATCTGAACCAGGGTGACCGCGGCAACCACATGAACGTTTCGGGCGCCGCCGTAACCAAAAGCGCCAAGCACAAGGACGCGGCGGTCAAGTTGATCGAGTTCCTGTCCGGCGACGCAGCGCAGAAGATCTACGCCGAAGATAATCAGGAATATCCGGTGAAACCCGGCGTTCCCTATTCGAAGCTCGTCCAGTCCTGGGGCGAGTTCAAGGGCGATACGCTCTCGCTCGAGAAAATCGCCAAGCTGCGGCCCGCCGCCTCCCGACTGGTGGACAAGGTTGGATTCGACGACGGACCCGGCAGCTGATTCGTTCCTGAACGAACCAGTTGGCAGAAGCGCTGCGGGGTTTCCCCCCGCGGCGTTTTCTGCTTTTGTGCCCTCCGCAACCTGGGAGTCCACGCACCTTGCCGCACCCTGCCGCCGTCGCTGACCGGCCAGCCGCCCGATATCTGCCTGCCCGCCTGATTCCCGACCGATGGGGTGTGCTGACCCTGGCCGTCGCCCTGTTCGTGGCCACCCCCTTGATCGCCGTCGCGACCATCGCCCTGACCCCGGCGCCGGATATCTGGCGTCATCTCTACAACACGGTACTGTTCGGCTATATCGAACGCACGGTGACGCTGATTGGCGGGATCGGCCTGGGCACCTTCGTCATCGGCACGGGCACGGCCTGGCTGGTAACCATGTGCCGGTTTCCCGGACGCGGCCTGTTCAATTGGGCCTTGGTCCTGCCGCTGGCGGTGCCGACCTATATCCTGGCCTTCGTGTTCACGGACCAGTTGGAGTACGCCGGCGCGGTGCAAGGCACGCTGCGCGAGATCTTCGGTTGGCGCGACCGGCAGGATTACTGGTTTCCGGAAATCCGCTCCATGGGCGGCGCCATCACCGTCATGACCCTGGTGCTCTATCCCTATGTCTATCTGCTGGCCCGCGCGGCCTTCCTGGAACAGTCGGTCTGCGTGCTCGAAGTCAGCCGCACGCTCGGCAAGACCGCCTGGCAGAGCTTCTGGAACGTCGCCCTGCCGTTGGCCCGCCCGGCCATCGTGGTCGGCATGACCCTGGCCATGATGGAGGCCTTGAACGACTTCGGGACCGTCGATTTCTTTGGCGTCAAGACCTTCACGGCGGGCATCTACGACGTCTGGCTGAACATGGACAACATCTCGGGCGCGGCGCAATTGGCGTCGGTTCTGATGATCTTCGTCGTCGTCCTGGTCGTGATGGAGCGGATGGCCCGGCGGGGGCAACGCTACCATCATACATCAAGCAAGATTCAGGCTTTGCCCAGCTACCGCCTGAGCGGCGTCAAGGCCGCCCTGGCCGCCGTTTTCTGTGCCTTTCCAATCCTGCTCGGCTTCGTTCTGCCGGCCTCGGTCCTGCTGTCCTACGCCGTGGTGTTCTTTGACGTCACGCTGAAGGCCAATTACCTGACCATTACCCTGAACAGCATTTCGCTGTCCCTGGGGGCGGCCGTCATCGCCGTCGCCATCGGCCTTATTCTCGCCTACGGGCTGCGTATGGGCTCGGGCCCCCTGCCCCGCGCCGCCGTGCGCTTCGCGTCGATCGGATACGCCGTGCCGGGTGCGGTGCTGGCGATCGGCGTGATCGTGCCCATGGCGGGCCTGGACAATGCGATCGACGCTTTCTCGGAACGGGTATTCGGTGTATCCACGGGACTGCTGTTCAGCGGCACCGTGATCGCCATCCTCTATGGCTATCTGGCGCGGTTTCTGGCGCTGTCCTTCGGCACGGTCGAGGCCGGCCTGGGCAAGGTTTCGCGTAACATGGACGGTGCCGCGCGGACGCTTGGGGCAAGCCCGTTCCAGACCATGTCCCGCGTCCATTTCCCGCTGCTCCGCACCAGCCTGTTGACGGCGGGCCTGCTGGTTTTCGTCGATTGCATGAAGGAGCTTCCCATTACCATCATCCTGCGCCCCTTCGGCTATGACACGCTCGCGACCTTCGTGTTCCAGTACGCTTCGGACGAATTGTTCGAGGAATCGGCCCTGGGTGCGCTGACCATCGTCGCCGCCGGCCTGATTCCCGTGATCATCCTCGCCCTGACGACCTTGCGCAGCCGCCCCGGTCACGCCGGCGGAGGCCATCCATGACCTCCCCCATGGCTCCGCCCGCCGCCGCGCCGACGACCATGTCCAAGGCCGATGGCCTGCACATGCTGAACGTCTCGCATGCATTCGGCGATCACACCGTGGTGTCGGGGGTCTCCGTCTTCGTCAATCCGGGCGAATTGGTCTGCCTGCTGGGACCTTCGGGATGCGGCAAGACGACCCTGCTGCGCCTTGCAGCGGGGCTTGAGGACCTACAGGTCGGGCGCATCACCATTGGCGAGGATACGGTCGCCGATGGCCACGGCGGCCCCCAAATGCCGCCGGAAAAACGCAATGTCGGCCTGATGTTTCAGGACTTTGCCCTGTTCCCCCATCTGACCGTGTACGAAAACATCGTGTTCGGCCTGGCGGAAAAGGACCGGCCTCGCCGGCAATGGGCCCGCGATACCCTCGCAACCATGGGCCTCGGCGATTATGCCGACGCCTTTCCCCATACCCTGTCCGGCGGCCAGCAGCAGCGCGTCGCCCTGCTGCGCGCCTTGGCCCCGGCCCCCCGGGTGCTGTTGCTGGACGAACCGTTTTCCGGCCTCGACGTCAACCGCCGTGCCCAGATCCGCCAGGATACGTTCCAAATCCTGTCGCGATCGGGCATCGCCACCCTGATGGTTACCCACGATCCGGAAGAAGCCATGTTCATGGCCGACCGCATCATGGTCATGCAGGACGGACGCATCGTCCAGTCCGGCACGCCGGTCGAGATCTATTTCCACCCGAAGACAGTGTTCGTCGCCGAATTGTTCGGCCCCGTCAACCGCCTCGACTGCCGGGTGGAGAACGGCGCCCTGGTCTCCGTCCTGGGGCCGTTTCCCGCGAACGGCCTTGTCGAAGGCGCCGAAGCCCAGGTGCTGGTCCGCCCCGAAGCCCTGAACCTGTCCCAACCGGGCGCAACAGACGCCGGCACCCTACTGACTGTCGTCTCAGCGCGCTCGCTCGGGCGTTCCAGCCATCTGACTCTGTCCTTGGAGGACGGCGGCGACGGAGCCCTTTTCAACGCCCGGATGCCCGGGGTGTTTCTGCCGGAAATCGGATCGCGCGTCAGCGCCCGGGTGGCACCGGAACATCTTCTGATTTTCCCCAAACCGGCCCCCTGAACGCCGCGGCGGCGGTGGCGCCCGGAACGCTCGCCCACGCCCAAGGCGGCAAGAATTTCCCCCCTGCATGGTCCAAAGGCCCCCATAGGGCAGACTTTGCCCAGGCCTCTTTATAAATATCATTTGTTTTCAAATGGATACTCCCCCTCCCTCTTGGCATCGACCTTGCAATAATTAACGCGGGAAAAACCGAAGAGGGTCCCTGGACGCGGGGACATCGAGACATGAGTTTGGGCATTTTTCAGCAAGCGACCTCGGCCATGATGGGTCAGTCCCACAAGCTGAACACCATTTCGCAAAACGTCGCCAACCTGAACACCGACGGTTACAAGCGCACGGATACTGAATTCCGGACGCTGATGAACAAAGGGTTCACATCGATCGGCGCGACCACGGCGGAAGGTGCCTCCGGGACCACCCATTCCGACCTCGGCGGGACCGCGCCCGTTGATTTCCAACGCATCTCGAATCAGGGCCAAGTCCGCACCACCGACCGCAACCTGGACGTGGCGATCATCGGTAGCGGCTTTTTCATGGTCTCGCCCGACATCAATGTGAACGGCAACATCCAGTACACGCGGCGCGGCGCCTTCGATATCAACGTCACCGACCTGACGGATTCCGTAACGCTTTCCGACGGAACGGCGGCGACCGTGAACCAGGGCTATCTCGCGGACCAGTTCGGAAACTTCCTGTTGGGCTATTCCGTCAATCCGGACGGCAGTTTCAGCCTGGGCACGCCGGCACCCATGCGCGTCGACCAGTTCGCCTTTGAAGATACCGGGGAACTGACAACGGCCGCGTCCGTTGACGTCAACCTACCGGCCGACGCCGCCTCGGGCACGACGTTCAACGGCAGCATCAAGGTTGTTGACTCGAGCTTTGACGCCCAAAGCATCCGCGTCGATTTCACCAAGGCTTTCGACGCTACGAACTTGTGGGATTTCCGCCTGATCGGCGACAATATCGCCAGCGTGACCGCATCACCCGGCGGCGTTCACACGCCGGTCTCGACCACGCTGGACGACCATGCCGTGCGGTTCTCGACCGTCGTCGGCGGCGGTGGCGTCATTACGGCATTCACCAACAACAATCCGGGCGGGGGTGCGCAACTGGGCAGCCAGCTGGCCGGCACGTTCGCCGGATTGAAGCCGGGTGACACGATCACCGTGGCGGGAAGCGGCGGCAACGACCAGACCTATACGATCGCCAGCATTTCGGAAAATCAGGCGGAGATCACCCTGGATGGGGCCGTGCCTCTCAACGCCGATGAAGTGACGACGAACGCCATCACGTTCTCCTCGACGGCATCGATCCCGCAGCGCCTTGAATTCGGCAACACCGGCGCGTTGACATCGGATTCCGAGTATACTTTCGACGTCACCTTCGATGATGGCGAAACCGCAACTTTCACGTTTGATGCCAGCACCTTCACCCAATTTGCCGGCGACTTTTCCTTCGCCAACTACGAACACAACGGCGCCGAGTCCGCGGCCGTCTCGAGCCTGAGCTTCGGGCCCGGCGGCGAGATCTATGGCGAGTTCACGGACAATACGCGCCGCGTTCTCTACAAGGTTCCGTTGGCGATCTTCCCCAACCCGAACGGTCTGGAAATCTCCACCGGCCAAAATTTCCAGGAAACGGAAGCCTCCGGCGAGCCGAACCAGGTTTTCGCCGACGAGTCCGGCTTCGCGACCATTCTCGGCAACGCACTGGAAGGATCCAACGTGGATCTCGGCACGGAAATGAGCCGCCTGATCGCTGCCCAGGCCGCCTATAACGTCGCCGCGACCAGTTTCAAGACCGCCGATGAAATGCTGCAGGAAGCAGCCAACCTCAAACGCTAGCGGCGTGCCTTTACCGGATTTATCCGGTCGTACGGATGCTTGTCAGGGCGGCCTTCGGGCCGCCCTTTCCGGTTTCAGGGTCTCGGCAATTGTTGCCCATGACGGGGCGTCTCTTGCCGGGAAAAACCGATCCAAGACAGCGGACCTTGAAAATTTATCGTTATATTTCAATTGATTGAAACCTCCCCTTGGATGGCACGCTTTTCGCTTAATAACAGGTGGGAATAACCATGGCCCGCAAAGGGCCGGCATCAGTCGATCGAGACAATGAAATGATGACGAGAACGGGAAAAATGAACAACGACAAGACCTCGGGCCGCGGCCGCCTCGCCCTGGCGTTGCGCCTCGCCGCCGCCACCGCAGCGTTTTTCGTGGCTTTGAGCATCGGCCTGCCCAGCAGCGCCGGCGCCGCTTCGCGCATCAAGGACATCGTGGATTTCGAAGGCATCCGTGAAAACCAGTTGGTCGGCTACGGCCTGGTGGTCGGCCTCAACGGCACCGGGGATTCCCTGTCCGACGGTCATTTCACCAAGGAAAGCCTGCAATCCATGCTTAACCGCCTGGGCGTGCAGACGACTGATTCCGGCCTGGATTCCAAAAACGTCGCCGCCGTCATGGTGACCGCCAACATGCCGCCGTTTTCCCGCCAGGGCTCACGCATCGACGTCACCGTCAGCTCTCTCGGCGATGCCGACAACCTGTTGGGCGGCACGCTTCTGGTCACGCCGATGCTCGGCGCCGACGGCGAGGTCTACGCCGTGGCGCAGGGCCAGCTCGCGGTCGGCGGCTTCACCGCCCAGGGCAACGCCGAAACCGTGACCAAGGGTGTTCCGACATCGGGCCGCATCGCCAACGGCGCCATCGTCGAACGCGAGGTCGCGTTCGAAATCGGCGACATGGAAGTGGTCAAGTTGAGCCTCAAGAACCCGGATTTCACCACCGCGCGCCGCATCTCCCAGGCCGTCAATGCCTTCCTGGGCACCACCGCGGCGCGGCCGTCGGACCCCAAGACCGTGCAGTTGCACGTTCCCGACAACTATCGCAACAACGTGGTCAACCTGCTGACCGACGTCGAACAGCTGCGCATCGAGCCGGATCAGATGGCCCGCGTGCTGATCGACGAACAGTCGGGCACCATCGTGATGGGCGAAAACGTGCGCATCTCCACCGTCGCCATCGCCCAGGGCAGCCTGACCATCCGCATCACGGAAACCCCGCAGGTATCCCAGCCCGGCCCGTTCGCCGAGGTCGGCACGACGACCACCGTCGACCGCACTGACATTCAGGTCGACGAAGGCCAGGACAAGCGCCTGACCGTGTTCAACGAAGGCGTCACGCTGCAGGATCTGGTCAACGGTCTGAACGCGCTGGGCATCGGCCCGCGTGACCTGATCACCATCCTGCAGGCCATCAAGGCGGCCGGCGCCCTCCAGGCCGAAATTCAGGTGATGTGATGAACAGCGCCATCGATACCACGCTCGTCGGACTGCAGACCGCGCCTTCGGCCAAGACCGGCGCCCTGGCCGGCAAGATGCACAACGCCATGTCCATGCAGCGCATGCGTGCCGTCGCCGAGGATTTCGAATCAGTCTTCATTTCCGAAATGATCCGCCCGATGTTCGAAAACATCGAAGCCGAAAAGCCCTTTGGGGGCGGCCCGGCCGAGGACATCTGGCGCAATCTGCAGATCGACGAATACGGCAAGGCCATTTCCAAGGCCGGCGGCGTCGGCATCGCCGACACCGTTCTGGACCAACTTATCCGCATGCAGGAGGCGCGCTAACAAGCGCCCGACAGGAGGACCTACACTCATGGAATCGATGGAACGCCTTGAAAGAATGGTCGAACTGACCGACCAGATGAGCGACCTGATCGAAGCGGAGAATCTGGCGCTCATCGAACGCCGGTTCCTCGACGTGGAAGCCATGCTGGAAGACAAGGCGACGCTCGCGCGCCTGTACGAAAACAGCATGAAGGACCTGGACGAAGCCAACCTGGATTGGAAGGCAATTCCACCCGACCTGCACGAAAACCTGACCGTCTCGGGCACCCGCCTGGCCAACGCCGTCGGCGAGAACGCCATGCGCCTCGAGGTCGGCATGACCGCCAACAAGCAGGTGATTGATCTGTTCGCCGAAGCCGTGCAGCAGGCCGTTCCTCATTCCGGCACCTATTCGAAAAACGGCCGCACCGGCAAGGAAGGCACCCGCGCGGCGGCCAATTCCGTCGCCGTCTCTCTTGACCAAAACCTTTAACCGCCATTCGACCGAATACACGGGAACCGAACGACCATGGGCGATATCACACAAGCACTGAGATCAGCGCAAAGCGGCCTGCTGGCGAATCAGACGGCGCTCAACATCGTTTCTCAGAACGTCGCCAACGTGAATACCCCCGGGTATTCACGCAAAATCATCCAACAGCAATCCGTGGTGCTGGCCGGCCAGGGTGCCGGGGTCTCGATCGCCAGCTATAGCCGTGTCGTCGATGGCGGCCTGATCAAAACCATCCGCACGGAACTGGGCGAGCTCAACCACGTAACGGTCAAGGAAAGCTACTACCAGCGCCTGCAGGAAACGTTCGGCACGCCGGGGGACAACACCTCCATCTCGCATATTCTGGAAGAGTTCAAGGAGGCCGCGGAACTGCTTTCGGTTTCGCCGGACCGTATCCTTGAACAGAGCGAACTGGTCCGCCAAGCCCAGGCCGCGGTCGAAAAATTCGCCGCCATGAGCCGTACGATTCAGGACCTTCGGCTTCAGGCCGATCAACAGATCGCCGCCGTCGTCTCCGAGATGAATCAACTAACGGCCGACATCGATCAGCTCAACGACGACATTATCCGCTTCGGTTCGACCGGCAACGACACAACGGATCTTGAAGATCAGCGTGACAACAAGATCGACCGCCTGTCCGAATTGGTCGATATCCGCTTCTTCTCGCGTAACGACGGCGACGTCGTCGTGTTCACGTCCTCGGGCCTGACGCTGGTCGATACCATTCCGCCGACCATCACCCACGAGTCCGCGGCCGCCATGAGCTCGACCTCGACGGTCGCCAGCGGCCAGATCGATGGAATCTACGTGGGCGAGCGGCTTGCCATCAACGACCTGACGACCCAGGCCCGCGGCGGCCAACTGGCCGGCCTGATCGACATGCGCGACGATGTCCTGCCGAACCTGCAGGCACAGCTTGACGAATTGGCGGCCCAATTGCGCGACCAAATCAATCTGGTCCACAACCGCGGCACCGCATTCCCCGGTCATCAGGAACTGACCGGCCAACGCATTTTCACCCTGCCTCAGGAACAGACGATTTCACTCGGCGGTACGGACGATGTCGCCATCGTCATGATGGACGCCGACGGCGCCCAGACGATCTCCGTCCGTTTGTCCGAAATCCTGAGCGGCACGGGCAACGGCCAGACTTTCGGCGACGGTACCGACGACAGCGGCGGGATTACCATCACGGAACTGGCGGCGCGGCTCGAGGATTTCTTTCAGTTGAACGGCGCCCCCTCGGCATCGGTAACGCTGAACGACCAGAATCAACTGTCGATCAACCTCAACAATACGGAGCTCGGCTTCGGCTTGCGTGACGAAACCGGCACGGCGGATGGCAGCGACTTCGAAGATGCCTCCATCCAGTTCGACAAGGACGGCGACGGAACCGTCGATGAAACCGTATCCGGGTTTTCCAGTTTCTTCGGCCTGAACAACCTGTTCGTCGATGGCCTCGCGGAAAACATCTACGATTCAAACGTGCTCAGCTCCAGCTTCGTAAGCACCTCCGCAGTACTCAGCTTCCGCGATGCCAACACACCGGATACGGGCTCCGGCCCTGAATATCTGGGTCATGTCGTCATCCCGGCGGGGGCGACGCTGCAGCAAATCGCCGATCTGATCAACAACGGCGGCACGGACACATCCGGGATGTTCTATCCCGTCGGCGCCCCCGTCGCCGGGACCAGTTTCTCGCCGGTCGAGAACATTACCGCCTCCGTGGTGCCCGACGGCTCGGGCTTCCGGCTGCGGATTGCCCATGACGACGGCCGGTCCTTCACCGTCACGCACTCCGCCTCGCCCGGCGCCGCCCCGGCGACCGCCGGCACGACGCTGATGAGCGAACTGGGCTTGAAGGAAGCCGATGTCCGCGCGTCGACCGCGATTTCCGTGCGATCGGACATTGTCGCGGCCCCCAGTCTCGTTTCGTCCGGACGTTTGGAATTCGACACATCGAAAGGCCAGGCTGGTGAATACCTGACGTCACCCGGCAGCAATGGCGTCGCCCAGGAACTGTCCGCAATGCTGTCCAATTCCAACTCATTCGCGGTTTCCGGTGGCCTGCCGTCGTTGAACGTCAGCTTCTCCGAATACGCATCGTCGATGATCGCACGCAGTTCGTCGCTTGCCGACACCAACGACCGGCAAATCGACAGCCAACGCACCTTGACCGAAAGTCTTCAGTTCAAGTCCGACAGCATCCGGGGTGTCAATCTGGATGAGGAATTGGCGGATCTGATCGTGTTTGAGCAGGCGTTCTCCGCCGCCGCGCGGGTCATTTCCGTCATCCAGGAAATGATTGATCGCCTGGAACAGGCCGTGGCCTAGGGAATTAGACGATGACCAGAATCAGCAGTTCCGCCTCCAACACCATTCTGATTAGTCGTTTCCTGCAAACGCAGAGAACGTTGCTGGATCTGGAAACGCAGGTCGGGACAGAGAAGCGAACTCAGACCTACAGCGGTCTCGCCCTGTCGTCCCAGCGTCTGCTTAACATCGAGAACGCCAAAGCCAGCCTGGAGCGTTTCAATTCAAACAACGACCAAGCCCAGCTTCGTCTCGACATTCAGACGACGGCCATCACTGGAATCCGCAGTGCAATTTCCGACTTCCGCGAACTTCTGCTGGGCTTTTCCAACGGCGACCAGACAGACCCGGAGCGGATCGAACAGATCCAGGCCGATGCCTTTCGCGCACTAAAGGATATACAGAACTACCTGAATACCGAGGCAGACGGCCGCTATATCTTCGGCGGCGGCACGGTCCGCACGGAACCGATCAGTTTCGGGTTGTCCACGGTATCCGCGTTCCAATCGATCTACGACGGTGCGCGCGTCACCTACCCGACGACGCGCGAAGCACATCTGGAAAGCTTTTCCATTTCCCGCAGCAGCGTCGACCTGAACCCGGCCCATCTGACATTCGAGCAAACCGACGCAGGTACCGGCAAAAGCCGGATCAATACCACCGCATCCAGCGGCCAGTTCCAGAACATCGCCGCCGGCACGACGATCACCATAGCCGGCACGGTTGGCGGCGTGAACGACGGTGTCTATACGGTCGACAGCGTCGATCCCAACGGGCTGTGGATCGACGTGCGCACGGAACAACTGACGGACGAAGGCACCGCCCTCGTGCCGATCTTCGCGGAATTCTCCTATCCCGACCCCGAAGATCTCCGGGTGATGACAAGCTTCACCACCGACGTCACCTTCGACCGCCGCACCAATACCATCACGGCCATAAACACCGACGCCCTGGATGCCATCCCCGAAGGATCGATGATCACCATTGCCGGCACGACCAACAACAACGGGTCGTTCACGGTCGCCAGCAATGACGGCACGGACCTGGTGATCGAAAGCCAGCGCCTCGTCTCCGACGGCGGCGCCAACAGCACGCTCGAAGTCTTGGGTGGCGCCAACCCGCTGACGTTCTCCGTCGGCACGGGCCCCAACGGTGAAGACCAGATCATCACCAACACAGCCACTTTCGGGACCCTGGAAGCGGGCCAACGCATCAAGATCAACAACACCAACACGGAAAACGACGGCAAGATATTCACGGTCCAAAGCGTTGCCGACGACGGGGCAAACGTGACGCTCACCTTGGCATCGGATGAAAGCCTGGATGACACAGTCCCGACCGTCACGACGGGTGTGGTCGCGCTGAATGCCCTGCCGTTCTCCTTCAACGCGGCGGAACGGAACTTCTACTTCGACGCGGGCGCCGCCGGCGCCGACGAGGTTGTTTTCACGGATGGCGGTGCGGGCCAGGACACGATCGCCCTCACCGGCGCGACCTTCACCGACGCCAAAGGCAACCTGTTGCCGGCCGGCACGCGGATCACCGTCAGTGGCGGCACCGGCAACGACGGCACCTACACGATCGAATCCATTTCCACCGACGGCACGACCGCGACCCTGGTCGCCACCGACAACCTTCCCGGCGGCACCGCGACCGAAACGGCGGCCGTTCTGGCCGGAACCGGGTCCATTACCTACACCGACAACGATCCCGCCGCGGACAGCATCACCCTGGGCGGCGGTTATTTCCGTGACCCCGACGGCAACAACCTGCCGGCCGGCACCCGAATCACCTTCGCCGGCACCACCGGCGGCCTGAACGATAATACGTACACGATCGCCTCGGTCTCCGCAGACGGCCTGACGGCAACGCTGATTCCGACAGATGCGGTCGATGACACCACCCCGACGCAGACCGCCGGCACGATCAGCATTGGTGGCACCGTCGGCACCATCTCGGCCACCAGCTATTACAAGGGCGACACTTCGACCCAAATCCACCGGGTCAGTGAATCGCAATCATTCAATTTTGACATCACAGGCATCGACCCGGCATTCGAGAAAGCGATCCGCGGCATGTTCCTTGTCTTGCAGGGCGAAACCGGCTCCGAGGGCGGCCTGGACCGGAATCAGAACCGAGTCAGCGAGGGGCTGTACCTATTGGACGATGCCCTGGACCGGACAAATACCACACCACCCCCATTCGGCAGGGAATTGGACAGCAACATCGAGGAGATGGAAATCATTCTCGGTTATCGGTCTGTTCTTCTGAATGACATAAAGAAATCGAACGAAACGATCATCGCTGCGTTCGACAACAGCATCGCGTCGATCGAAAACATTGATCCCCTTGAAGCGATCACCAATTTGCTGGATACCCAGCGCACCTTGGAGGCGTCCTATCAGACGTTCGCCCGAGTCCGCCAGCTGAGCCTGTCGAACTTCCTTTAATCGACCGCGCTTGACGGCCATCACATCCAAGCATCTTATTGTTGCTTAAGGTAATATGCCGTCCGGCTAGTTGCGTGCGTCATTAACTTTATGACAACTTAATTTCTAGAAGATCGCATGGTAATGTGTGTCGATTCGTCAAATTGGGACTGCATATAACACGATGCCTCCATACGAGAATCAGGTTAAAAAATATGAACGCCGCCCCCAAGGGGGGAATCCGGCGCAAAGCGAAGCCTGGGCGTTGATTGAAGCCGCCAAGCGAATGGCCGTTTCGATCACCTATGACGCCGGCGACGCGAAGGCGACCAAAGACGCGCGCAAAGCGGCGCTGCGTCTGAATTGGCGGCTTTGGACGATTTTTCAGGCGGAATTGACGACCGAACGCTCCGATGTGCCTGAAGAATTGCGAATCAATATGCTGACGCTCTGCAAATTCATCGACAAACACACGGTGGGCGCCTTGGTCAATCCAACGCCGGAATCTATGACCGTGTTGATCGAGATCAACAGGAATATCGCGGCAGGCTTGGCGCAGATACCCCAAAGTGCCGATGCGGCCCCCGACGCTCCTGCCGCAACGTCTCATCCGGAACAGCCGACCCCAGACGCACCGCCGCCCCGGCTAGACGTGGACACGGAAGCCTGACCCTGATGGGTAGTATCGAATATCAGCCGAGGCACCGGCCCCGCGCGCGCAAGCCATTCTCTCCGACAAAGATACAGCCTGCGCGCTGACAGCAGTCAGGCATTAATCAGGAAAACACGGCCCGCAGTATGACGATGAACACCGACGCGTCCCCGGCATTTTACGAACAGGTCAGCAACACCTGCGAGCTGATCTTGAACAGAAAAACCGAGCAAGCATTCTCTAACCTGGATGCCTTGTTGCGTGAACGGCCAAACGCGCCAGAACTCTTGTACCTCGTGGGTCTTGCCGCCGTAACGATGGAAGAATACGGCCGGGCGCTCTCGTTTATCGAAGAAGCCCACAATCAAGATCCTGATTGCTTCGAGTACGCGGAAGTTCTTGCCAATCTGCATGTCCGCGTCGGCAACCTGAACGAAGGGGTCTATTTCGCAAAGCTGTCGACAACCCTCGAACCGCACCCGAAGGTCCACAATCTCATTCCGTCGGATTTCACCAATTTTTTCACGTCGCTGGAAAACACTGCGATCCCCCGGCACATGGCTTTCGGGACCGTATCCCTGAATCGTCACGAGTACGAAATTGCCGTGCGGGAGTTCGAACGGCACATCATGTTGTCGCCTAACGACGTTCAAGCGCTGACATCATACAGCGAGGCATGTCAGAAGATTGGGAAGTTCGAGAAAGCCATCAGCGCCATTCAAAAGGCGACGGAACTGGCGCCGGATGATGAAAATGCCCATTTTCAGGCGGGCCGCTTAAGCCAGGCGATCGGCGTCGAAAAACCCGCCGAATACCACTTCGGCAAGGTTGCGGAACTGTCTGAGGACGAACCTAAATTGGTCGCCGCGACGCTTGCCCTGGCAGGGAATTTGACCGGCGCAAACGCCGACACGTTGCAACCGATCGAAGACGCGCTGGCTCGGACGCTCAAAGATAAGCCCGGCCTCCCCGTTGAAGCTGTACCTAGCCGGGAACGGAAAGAGCGTATCCATGTGGGATACGTCTGCAACAGCCTATGGGACCAGGATGCGGCCGCGCTTCTTGAGCCGATCCTCGAATTACACGACCGCTCCCGTTTCGAAGTCTTCATGTATCAGCAGACGCAAGGACGTAGCGCCTATATCCAGCACCTGAACAATGTGGCGGATTTTGACCGCCGTCTGTGGGAACTGGAAGACGAGATCGCATCGATCATCGTCAGTGGTGATGAAATTGACGTTCTCGTGAACGTCAACGCGCCCGAGCCTAACAACAGAATCAGTTTATTCGCCTTGGCGCCCTCTGTCATTCAAGTCGGCTATCTCGGCATGGGTTTCGGTCTGAAAATGCCCGGCATAACCCACGTTCTGTGCGACCCGTTGACGGAGGATG
>DNMS01000121.1:673-3163 GCA_003488105.1 Rhodospirillaceae bacterium | reverse complement strand
GGAACAAGAAGGCGGTGGCGGCGCGGGGCAGGCACCGGGCTCAGTCGCCCTCGTCGAGGGTCTGCATGTCGCCGGAAATCTCGCCACCCTGTTCGATGACGATCCGGCCATAGCGAATCTTACCCTGGACGCGGCCGCCGGCTCGGACGACCAAGCGTCCGCGGGCGATCAATTCGCCTTCGAAACGGCCGGAAATATCGGCTTCCTCGACGTCGGCGTTGCCCTTGAACACGCCTGTCGGCGCGACCTCAATCAGGCGCGCGGCGGGCAGGGTGACCTCGACCTGGCCTTCGACGACCAGACGATCGCAGGAGGTGATTTCGCCGGTCAGGGAAATGTCGCGTCCGACGATCAGGCGCTTCTGGTCCGACGTGGTGTCGAGCGAACGCGCGCGGTCGATGCGACGGGCCGTGGTCGAGACCTCCGGCGGGCGGCGGTGCATCTCGGACGCCATGCCGGACGACGTGGGCGGCTTGGGCGCGTGGGAGCCCTTGCGGGAAAATGGTTTCAGGGGCGGCGCGGAGAGGTCCCCGCCGTCGTCTTTTGTTTCGTCGCTCACGTCAGCTTCCTTCTGGGCGGCCGGTGCCGGTGCGGTCGGGCCGTCCTTTTTCTTCCCAAACATAGTCAATTACTTACGCCTTGGGCTCTGATCCGTCCAGCACGGAATTGGTGCCCGGGCGGGTCAGATGCGTACCCTGCGGAGGGCCGCCCCGCGTCCCTCCCGATTGTCCCGGGGTTCCCCGCCGCCGCCATTTTTCGAACTGATGGACCATGGCCGCGGTGGCGATTACCGGAGTCAGCAGATTGACCACGGGAATTGTCAAAAGAAAGGCGATGGCGACCCCGGTCAGGAACATTCGGCCGCCGTGCGCTTGGCGCAGGCGGACCGTGCCGGTCAGGTCGATACGCCGGGCGGCGACCATCTCGAAATACTCGCGGCCCAGAAGATAGCCGTTCACGCAATAGAACAGCACCGGATAGACCGGCCCCAGCAGCATGGTCGGCAGGAGCAGCAGATTGAGGCTGACCATGACGCCGAGAAAGCGTAGGGCCGCCATCACCTGTTCGCCCACGGGTTGGCCCTGGGCCGGGCCCAGGTCCGGATAGTGCCGGGCCTCGACCGATTCGGCGATCTGGTCCAGGAACAAGGCCACCACGGCGGAGACCACGCCGGGAAACAGGACCCAGGTCATCACCAACACCAGGGCCCAGCCGAGCCCGTCTGCGATGGTTTCGAGCCAGCCGAGATCGAACACCGCCGTGTACTTGATGAGCGCACCCGAACTTGTCCACAGCACGGCGAACACGCCCAAGGCCACGGCGATGGAAATCCACAGGGGTTTCTGGGTTTTCTTGTCGCCCAGTTGCTGGACGCCTTTGACGAGGGCATCGATCATGAGGAAGAGGTGTCCTGTTCTGCATAGAAATCAAGCGCGAAGGCGGCGGTTCTCGGTTTTACGCCGCCCGGGCCCGTGGCCGCAAGGGCCGCCCCCATACTTGAGGCTGGGGTGGACGTCGTGACCTCCATCGCTATACTCCGCGCCCAACCAACGCCCGGAACGACGCGGCGCCGAGCAGCCGGCATCGGGGCGGAATTAAGTTAAAGAGGCTTTCATGACCAATCCCCGTTTCGATGTCGCCGGCATCGGCAATGCAATCGTCGACGTTCTGACCCAGACCGATGACGCGTTTTTGGAACGCGAAGGTCTGGCCAAGGGCGCCATGACCCTGGTCGACGAAGCGCAGGCCGCCGCGGTCTATGACAAGGCCGGCCCGGCCATGGAATGTTCGGGCGGGTCCGCCGCCAACACCATCGCGGTGATGGCGCGCCTGGGCGCTAAATGCGCCTTCATGGGGAAGGTTAAAGACGATGCCTTCGGGCGCATCTTCGGCCATGACATCCGGTCGCTCGGCGTGCATTTCGACACCGCTGCCGCGGCGGACGGCCCGGCCACGGCCAATTGCCTGGTTCTGGTCACGCCGGACGCGCAACGCACCATGTTGACCTATCTGGGGGCCAGCATTCATCTGCAGCCCGCCGACGTGGACCTGGACGTCATCAAGGACGCCCGTGTGACCTATCTGGAAGGCTATCTGTGGGATCCGGAAGACGCCAAGCAGGCCTTCCGCACGGCCGCCGCCGCCGCGCGTGACGCCGGGCGCGAGGTCGCGCTGTCGCTCTCCGATCCGTTCTGCGTTGATCGTCACCGCGCCGATTTCCTGGATCTGATCGAAGGTCATGTCGACATCCTGTTCGCCAACGAGGCGGAAATCCTGTCCCTCTATCAGGTTGACGACTTCGACGCCGCCGTCGACAAGGTCAAGGGCCATTGCAAGATCGCGGCCTTGACCCGTTCGGAAAAGGGGTCGGTCGTGGTCAGCGGCGACAATGTAACGGCGGTTGCCGCCACCCCGGTCGATAAGGTGATCGACACCACCGGCGCCGGCGACGCCTATGCGGCCGGCTTCCTCTATGGCTATACCCGGGAG
>DNMS01000121.1:0-422 GCA_003488105.1 Rhodospirillaceae bacterium | reverse complement strand
CTCTATGGCTATACCCGGGACGAGGGTCTGGCGGCCTGTGCCCGCATGGGCGGTATCGCCGCCGCCGAGGTCATCGCCCAGATCGGCGCCCGCCCGGAAACCGATATCAAGGCCGCCATGACGCTCAAGCTGCGGGACTGACGCGCGGCCGATTAAGACCGCAGTGCAGCATTTTCTGGTGTATTTGGCCCGCTGGCCTTATATAGCGGCCAGCGCGACGCTGCGTATCCCTCTCCTTTATTTAGAAGCGACCTGATCTCATGACCCGGACCCTGCTCCGAAACATCGCCATCATCGCCCACGTCGACCATGGCAAAACCACCCTCGTCGACGGGCTTTTGCGCCAGTCCGGCGCCTTCCGCGCCAATCAGGCGGTGGCTGAACGCGCCCTTGATTCCGGCGATCTGGAACGGGAACGCGGC
>DNMS01000010.1:3841-7508 GCA_003488105.1 Rhodospirillaceae bacterium | reverse complement strand
ATCCCTATCAGGAATGGCTCGACGCGACGCAGATCCACCTCGCCGATCTGCCGCCGGAAATCGGCCCGATGACGCCGGATTCCGAAACCCTTTTGGATCAGCAGCAGGCCTTCGGCTACAACCGCGAAGACCTCAAGTTCTTCCTCGACCCCATGGCCGAGAAGGGGGAGGATCCGGTCGGTTCCATGGGCCGCGACATTCCGCTGGCCATGCTGTCCGACAAGCCGCGCATGCTCTACGACTATTTCTTCCAGAACTTCGCGCAAGTGACCAACCCGCCGATCGACCCGATCCGCGAGGAACTGGTGATGTCGCTGGTCAGCTTCATCGGCCCGCGCCCGGACCTGCTCGACCTGGGGTCGGGCGGCACCCACAAGCGGCTTGAGGTCGACCAGCCGATCCTGTCCAACACGGATCTGGAGCGCATCCGCCGCATCGAAAACCACGTCGACGGCTCGTTCAAGACCTATACCCTGGACATCAGCTATCAGAACACCGGCCCGAACCGCCAGACCATGGCCCAGGCCGTGGACCGCATCTGCAACAAGGCGGAAAAGGTCGTGCGCGAGCAGGGCTACAACATCATCATCCTGTCCGATCGCGGCCTGGATGCCGACAACATCGCCATTCCGGCGCTGCTGGCGACGGGTGCCGTGCACCACCACCTGATCCGCAAGGGCCTGCGGACCGAGGTCGGCCTGGTCGTGGAAACCGGCGAAGCCCGCCGGGTGCATGATTTCTGCCTGCTGGCGGGCTACGGCGCCGAAGCCATCAACCCCTATCTCGCCTTCGACACGATTTCCAACATCGTGCAGGAAAAGGCCAGCGGCCTGTCCGAAGCCAAGGCCCATGCCTATTACATCAAGGCGGTCGGCAAGGGCATCATGAAGGTCATGTCCAAGATGGGCATCTCGACCTATCAGTCCTATTGCGGCGCGCAGATTTTCGACGCCGTCGGTCTGTCGAGCGAATTCATCGACGCCTATTTCACCGGCACGGCGACCAAGGTCGAAGGGGCCGGCATCACCGAGATCGCGGAAGAGACCGAACGCCGCCACGCGCTGGCCTTCGGCGACGCCCCGATCTACCGCTCGGAACTGGATGTCGGCGGCGACCTGGCCTTCCGTATCCGCGGTGAGGAACACGTCTGGACGCCGGAAACCATCGGCACCCTGCAGCACGCCGTGCGCTCGGCCAACTACAAGCAGTTCAAGGCTTATACCGCCAAGGTCGATAACCAGGTCGCCAAGCTGAAAAACCTGCGCGGGCTGTTCGACCTGAAGCCCGTGGGCAAGCCGGTGCCGCTGGACGAGGTCGAACCCGCGTCGGAGATCGTCAAGCGTTTCGCCACGGGGGCCATGTCCTTCGGCTCCATCTCGTGGGAAGCCCATACGACCCTCGCCATCGCCATGAACCGCATCGGCGGTCGTTCCAACACGGGTGAGGGCGGCGAGGACGGCGTCCGCTACAAGCCTCTGCCCAACGGCGACAGCATGAAGTCGCGCATCAAGCAGGTGGCGTCGGGCCGGTTCGGCGTGACCACGGAATACCTGGTCAATGCCGACGACCTGCAGATCAAGATGGCCCAGGGGGCCAAGCCCGGCGAGGGCGGCCAGCTGCCCGGCCATAAGGTCGATGAATGGATCGCCCGCGTGCGTCATTCAACCCCGGGCGTCGGCCTGATTTCACCGCCGCCGCACCACGACATCTATTCCATCGAGGATCTGGCGCAGCTGATCCACGACCTCAAGAACGTGAACCCGAAGGCCCGGGTTTCGGTCAAGCTGGTGTCCGAAGTCGGCGTCGGCACGGTCGCCGCCGGGGTGTCCAAGGCCTATGCGGATCACGTCACCATTTCCGGCCACGACGGCGGAACGGGGGCCAGCCCGCTGACCTCGATCCTCAACGCCGGCGGTCCGTGGGAACTGGGCCTGGCGGAAACCCATCAGACCCTGGTCATGAACGCGCTGCGCGGCCGCATCGCGGTGCAGGTCGACGGCGGGGTGCGCACCGGACGCGATGTCGTGATCGGCGCCCTGTTGGGGGCCGATGAATTCGGCTTCGCAACCTCGGCCCTGATCGCCGAAGGCTGCATCATGATGCGCAAGTGCCACCTGAACACCTGCCCGGTCGGCGTCGCCACCCAGGATCCGGAACTGCGCAAGCGCTTCACCGGGGAGCCGGAACACGTCGTCAACTTCTTCACCTTCATGGCCGAGGAAGTGCGCGAAATCATGGCCTCTCTCGGCTTCCGCACGATCAACGAAATGATCGGGCGGCGCGAAGCCCTGGACGTGCGGCCGGCGGTCGATCACTGGAAGGCCCACGGCGTCGACGTGACGCGGCTTCTGGCGCCGGTCAAACCGGCCGAGGGCGTGGCCGTCTACAACTGCGAGACCCAAGATCACGGGCTCGACAAGGCGCTCGATCATCAGCTCATCAAGCAGGCCAAGGACGCCATCGAGAACGGCACCCCGGTCAGCCTTGAGTACCCGATCAAGAACATCAACCGCACGGTCGGCGCCATGATGTCGGGGGAGATCGCCCTGAAGCACGGCCACGAGGGTTTGCCAGACGACACCATTCACGTGAAGTTCACCGGTAACGCCGGGCAGAGCTTTGGTGCCTGGCTGTCGCGCGGCGTGTCGTTCGAGTTGGTGGGCGACGCCAACGATTATGTCGGCAAGGGGCTTTCGGGCGGGCGCATCGCCGTCTATCCGTCGCCCAAAAGCCCGATCGTGCCGGAAGAAAACATCATCGTCGGGAATACCGTTCTTTATGGCGCCATCGCCGGGGAATGTTATTTCCGCGGCATCGCCGGTGAACGCTTCGCCGTGCGCAACTCTGGTGCCGCCGCCGTGGTTGAAGGCTGCGGCGATCATGGCTGCGAATACATGACTGGGGGCACCGTCGTCATCCTGGGTGAGACGGGCCGCAACTTCGCCGCCGGCATGTCGGGCGGCATCGCCTATATCCTGGACGAGGCGGGCAACTTCGACACGCTCTGCAATCAGGGCATGGTCGAGCTGGAGCCCATCGACCCCAACGAACCCGACGACGGCACCGCCGACGTCGCGTCGGACCCGATGCGCTTCGACGCGCGTCGTCTCAAGGGCCTGATCGAGAATCACCTGCGCTATACAGGCAGCTCGCGGGCCAAACACATCCTGGACAACTGGGACGCCTACCTGCCCAAGTTCGTCAAGATCATGCCGGTGGATTACCGCCGTGCGCTCCGCGAGATGCAGGAGCGCGCCGCCGGCGCAGAAACGGCCGCATTGGCCGGGGAATAAATAATGGGAAAACCCACTGGATTTTTGGAGATCGAGCGTCACGATCGGTCTTACCGCCCGGTCGAAGAACGCCTGAAGCATTGGCAGGAGTTCGTCGAACCGCTCACGGACGCGGAAGTGTCGGAACAAGGGGCCCGCTGCATGGACTGCGGCATCCCTTACTGTCACCAGGGCTGCCCGGTGAACAACATCATTCCCGACTGGAATGACCTGGTCTATCGCAACAAATGGCGCGAGGGGCTGGAGCTTCTGCACTCCACCAACAACTTCCCCGAGTTCACGGGCCGCGTCTGCCCCGCCCCCTGCGAGGCATCCTGCACCCTGAACCTGCAGGACGAGCCGGTGACCATCAAGACCATCGAATGTTCGCTGGT
>DNMS01000010.1:0-3633 GCA_003488105.1 Rhodospirillaceae bacterium | reverse complement strand
CCGGCGGGTCTGGCCTGCGCCCAGCAGTTGGCCCGCGCCGGGCACAAAGTCGTGGTGTTCGAAAAGAACGAACGCATCGGCGGTCTGCTGCGTTTCGGCATTCCCGACTTCAAGATGGAAAAGCACCTGATCGACCGGCGCATCGCACAGATGCAGACCGAAGGGGTCGAATTCCGCCCCAACAGCCATGTCGGTGAGAACGTGGACGCGGGCGATCTTGTGAAGGACTTCGACGCGGTGGCGCTGTGCGGCGGCTCGGAAAGCCCCCGCGACCTGCCGGTGCCGGGGCGTGAACTGCCCGGCGTGCATTTCGCCATGGAGTTCCTGACCCAGCAAAACCGCCGGGTCGCCGGGACCAACACGCCCCAAGGTGCGGAGATCATGGCCACGGACAAGCACGTCATCGTCATCGGCGGCGGTGATACGGGATCGGACTGCGTCGGCACGTCGAACCGCCATGGCGCGGCCTCGGTCACGCAGCTGGAACTGATGCCCGAACCGCCGGAAAAGGAAAACAAGGCTCTGACCTGGCCGGACTGGCCGCTCAAACTGCGCACCTCGTCGTCGCACCAGGAAGGCGTGGAACGCGATTTCGCGGTGATGACCAAGTCGTTCACCGCCGGCCCCGACGGTCGGGTCAGCGCGCTCAACGGCGTGCGCCTGGAATGGCAGCCCAACGACAAGGGCGGCATGGAGATGGTCGAGGTTCCGGGAAGCGAATTCACCCTGAAGGCTGACCTAGTGCTGCTGGCCATGGGGTTCGTCCATCCGATCCACGACGGCATGATCGAAGCCATGGGCGTCGATCTCGACCCCCGCGGCAACATCCAGGCCGATACGGACAAGTATGCGACGTCCCTGCCCAAGGTCTATGCCGCCGGCGACATGCGCCGGGGCCAGTCCCTGGTCGTCTGGGCGATCCGCGAAGGCCGTCAGTGCGCCAAGTCGATCGACGAATTCCTGATGGGGACGAGCGACCTGCCGCGCTGACCGGCGGGCCGAACTAGGGTTCCGTCGCGTCCCCGGCTGCCGGCAATGCGACGAACTCCGCAAAGGATTCCGGATTGTCGACGACGATTGCCGTGGTCGCGATCTTGTCCAGACGCCGGCCGTCCCCCGATGCGATCGGAAGGCGGAGGGTGATGCACACCGCCGCTTCCGCCGGCTTGAACGGATAGACGTTGCGAAACAGGATCGGGGCCCGCGCCGCCAACACCAACCCGCATTGTTTGGCGATGATCGGCCCGGATTTGTCCGGCAGGGCGTCACGCACTTCGCGCCCCTTGTTTTCCCGCCCGTAAAGTTCCGCCCGGCGGGTTCCCCAGAACCGATACACAAAACGCGCCACATCGGGCGTTTCACCGTCGACATCGACAACGACCGTCATGGGAACGACCGACGGCGGCAACTGATGAAGTTTGAAATCGGCCCACGCGGGCGCCCAGTTGCAGCCACGCACGGCATTCCAATATTCGAACGCCTTCGCCATCTCACCCGGCATAAGCGCAGGATCAATCGGGAGCAGTGTGTACTCCAAGTAACCCATGCTGGACATGACGGTATCGGTTACAGGCATCATATCACTCATCTTAATCTCCGCCGGAATGGTGGACATTCCCGACTACGTTGACACTCTAGCTTAAAGGGATGGGATCACCAGGGCTCTGCGGTCCGTGTTTCCTAGCCACCGTCGTTCAGCAGACGCTTGACCTCTTCCGCGTGGCGCAGGAACTTCGTCGCCGCGACAATCTTGCCGATGCCGGGTCCGACGTCCTTGGCAAGCGGCAGCCGCAGGGTCTGGCATTCGGCGACCAGCCCGCTTTCAAGTTTCCATGAGTTCTGCATCAGCACGGGACGGCCCGTATCGTAGACGGCCTGATACTGCGCCAGGACATCCGCCGCGTTCAATTCGCTCAGCCCGTCGATCACCGGCCTGCCCGTGGGGTCCGGGCGGTTGCCGAGAAACAGAAACCGCCCCGTGCCCCAGAACCGGTAGACGAAATCGGCCGACGCCGGGCCGGTGTCCACAACCGTCAGAATTGCGAGAATGTCCGGATCCAGATCGATCAGCCGAAATCCCTCGCCGATGGCGCCGCCCCAATGCGGCAGATCAGGCGGGGACGACAACCCTGTCCAGTATTCGAACAGCGCCACCAGTCTTGGTTCCATCACCTGGGGATCGATGGAAAGTGCTTCCATCCGCGGCTTCTGTTCGACCATTCTTCTCCCCTCGGGTATAAATCCCATTAAAGGTTAGGCCTTGATCGGATCGGAGATCAACCATTGCCCACAGATGATTTCATTCGGCCATGACGACCCGCCCCGTCATCGGCATCCTGCTTGACTACCAGGAAGAGGGTAGCTTTTCCCGGCGCCCGCATTACGCGTTACGCCAAGCCTATTTTGACGCCGTATGGACAGCGGGCGGATTGCCCGTGGGCCTGCCCTATATCGCAGAGGGATGGGACGACTATCTGGATGCGGTCGGCGGTGTCATCGTGCCGGGCGGCTTTTACCCTTTCCCTGAGGTGTACTACGGCGGCGAGATCGTCGTCGCCGAAGCGCCACATCCCCGCCATGCCGCCGAGGTGCCCTTGGTGCGGGCCGCCATCGACCGGGATGTCCCGTTGTTGGGCATTTGCGCCGGGCTGCAGGTTCTGGCCGCGGTCGAGGGGGCTAGCCTGATCCGCGACCTGAAATCGGAAATCGCGGGCCCCATCGACCATCTCAATGAAAAACCGGCGGAAGAACCCGCCCATGCGGTGACCGTGATGCCGGATACCCTGTTGCATCGCATCGTCGGGCGCGACGAGATCATGGTCAACACGGCCCACAACGAAGCCCCCCGCGCGCTGCCGCCGACACTGGTGGTCAACGCCGTGGCCCCCGACGGGGTGATCGAAGGGGCCGAACGGCCCGACCGAAAATTCTGCCTGGGCGTGCAGTGGCATCCGGAATTCTTTTTGGATAAACGTGATCCCAATCAGGCCCTGTTTCGCGCCCTGGTCGAGGCCGCGCGGTGAGCGGCCCGCCATCCGGCCCGGCGACCATCGGCATCGCCGGCTGCGGCACCATGGGTCTGCCCATGGCGGAATGTCTGCTGGCGGCGGGGGTCGACGTGTGGGGCCATGACGTCAGGAATGTTGACGAGTTTGGCGCCTTCACGCCGCGCATGATCGCGGATGCGGGCGATTTCGCGGCGCGCTGCGACATCGTGCTGTCCGTGGTCCGCGACCTGCGACAAACGGAAGATTTGTGTTTCGGCGATCAGGGCATCCTGCGGCGGGACGGGCGGCCGGGTCTGTTCGTGACCTGCTCCACCCTGTCGCCCCGCGCCGTGGCGGATTTGGCCGCGCGCATGCCGGGCGGCGTCGATTTCGCCGACGCGCCCATGTCGGGCGCCCCCTATCGCGCCGCCCGTGGCACGCTGACCTTCATGGTCGGCGGCGCCCAGACGACCGTGGGGCGCCTGATGCCCCTGTTCCAAATCATGGGCGACGGCATCCATCACCTGGGCCCCGTGGGCGCCGGCATGACCTGCAAGGTGCTGAACAATTTCGTCGGCGTGGTCGGCGTGGTCGCCGTGCGCAAGGCCCTGGCCTCGGCCCAGGCCCTCGGCCTCGACCGGCGGCG
>DNMS01000114.1:6060-6316 GCA_003488105.1 Rhodospirillaceae bacterium | reverse complement strand
ATGGCCGGGACGTACAGGTCGAACGAATCCCGGGCGATCTTCTCGGCGCAGACTTCCGGAGCGCCCGGAAGCGTTTCCATCAGACGCCGGATTTCCGGCTTGCACGGCATGACCACGCGGGTACATCGCGCCGCAATCAGCGGCACATAGCGGGCGAACTGGATGGCGTCGCCGAATCCCTGTTCGCCGTAAAACAGAATGCGCTTATCCGGTTGGGGCGTGCCGTCCCAATAAGGCTGCGCCACGTCGGGCAGCG
>DNMS01000114.1:0-5844 GCA_003488105.1 Rhodospirillaceae bacterium | reverse complement strand
CATCGAAATCGGCAAGCCGCCGTGCGGCCGCGGCCAGGGAATTCCAGGCCCGGACATCATCCGGCCGGACTTGGGTCAGGGCCCGTGCCGCATTGGCCGCACCGGCCCAATTCCGGTCCCGATAGTCCGCCGCANNTTCGGATCATCCCTTGGGACATTCTGGTGTCGGCATACTGCGCCCCACCCTCGTCCAGCTTCGACAACTGCGCCCCGTAGGCGGCATCGGCCTCTTCCAAACGTCCGGCTTCCCACAAGGTCTTGGCCCGGGCCAAAGCCGCCCCGGGCGCCGCCGGGTTCAAGGCGACGGCCCGATCGTGAGCATCAAGGGCCACATCAAAATTGCCGAGCCTGCGGGCCACCACCGCCAAGGAGTTCCAGGCCCGGGCATCGTCCGGCCGGGCCCGGGTCAGGGTCCGCGCCGCGGCGGCCGCCCCGGCCCAGTCCCGGTCCCGATAGGCCGCGGCAAAGGCAGCGGTGAGATCATCATCGCCTGCAATGGGTCGGCGTTTCGGTGTGATGTCGAACACCCGGCCCGGCTTAGCGGGCTGCGGGCGGAGACCGGCAAGCGCGGCCTGGATAGCGGCATCATCAGGGGCCAGGACCAACGCGTCCTCAAGATGGCGGACCGCGTCCGCCTTCAGGCCGCAGTCCAGGTAGAACTGCGCGCGCTCCAAAATCCGCCGGACCTCTTCCGCTTGGCGACCCTCGTTCATATCCCTGCCCCGGCCCCGATCCGGCGTCCTAGAGTTTCCCGCCGATGCGGGCCATCAACAAGACCAACGGACGCAGACCGTCCACCCGCATGACCGATCCCGCGAACGGATCGAACCCGGCCTGCATCAGGCGCTTCAGGTCGCGGGCCGCCAGACGTGCCGGCAACAGCGCCGGCAGGGCCCGGCGCGGCACTCGATGACGGCGCGCGGCGATGAGCGCGTCTTGCGCCCGGTCGGCGATCTGGGCGACGACGTCGGACAGTGCTTTCTCCTGCCCCGTGGGGCCACGGTCGCGCAAACGGTCCAGATCGAGACCCGCCGTGCGGCACAGGTCACCCGGCAGGCGCACCACCCCGGTCCGCAGATGAAAGGGCACGGCCCGCAGGATGCCGGTCAGGGCCTGGGCCATGGCGACGTCCGTGGCGACGGCGGCGGCGGGACCGCTGTCCTGCCCCAACACGCGCAGGGCCAGGGACACCACCGGGGCGGCGGTGCGCCGGGCATGATCTTCCAGCGCCGCCAGGTCCGCCGGCGCCTCGCCCGCAAGGTCATCCTCACGGGCGGCGATCAGGTCTTCCAGAACGGTCCGGGGCACGGCGAAGCGGGCGACGGCCCAGGCAAGCGGCTCGGCCACGGGGTGCTTGGGCGGCGTGCCGGCATAGATGTCGTCCAGGCGATCGCGCCACCATTGCAGGCGCATGCGTCCGATCAGCTCCTCCGACACGGTTTCCCGCACGCGGGCGATCTCCAGGTTGAAACCGTAGAGCGCGATCAGGCCTTCGCGGGCTTCCGGCGGCGCCAAAAGGGCCGTCAGATAGCGGTCGCGGTCGTCGCGGCGCAGGTCCGCCATGACCGGCGCCAGGACCTCCGGGGTGGGAATTCCGGTCGATGATTCGGCGTTATTTGCCATGACGGTCGTGAATTTCTCCCGTTTCCGGGCGTTGTGGGATGGGCCGCGCAAGGCGCGGTGCGCCTTGATATATGCCTCTAATCGGAATTGAGGACGAGGAATATCGTTGATGCGGCCCTGTCAGGCTTTATATTCCGTGACATGCGGGCGGGTTTATTGGGGCTTTCAGCCCGACCGCCGGGTTTATTGGGGTTAATAGACAAACAAGTCGAAGGAGGATCGGACAATGGCCGCTATCCTGTCAAACTTACGAAACACGGTAATCGCCGGTTTCATTCTCACCATTCTCATGGTTCTCGCCGTCACCGCCGTGACGGGCGAAGGTCAGCCGGGCGGACATGCCTGGTTCGCGTTCCTGTTCCGCTGGCTGCACGTGCTGTCCGGCGTTATGTGGATCGGCCTGCTGTGGTATTTCAACTTCGTCCAGATCCCGAACATGGGCAAAATTCCGGACGAACAGAAACCGGCCATCGGCAAGGTCATTGCACCGGCCGCCCTGTTCTGGTTCCGTTGGGGCGCCATGGCGACCCTCGTCACCGGCCTGATCCTGGCCGGCATGAACGGCTATCTGGTTGATGCCATGACCCTGGGCCTGCAGGGTGGAGTCGCCAAGTCGACCGCCATCGGCATCGGCATGTGGCTCGGCATCATCATGTGGTTCAACGTGTGGTTCGTGATCTGGCCGAACCAGAAGAAGGCGCTCGGCATCGTCGAAGCAACGGCCGAGGAAAAGGCCGCGGCGGCGCGCACGGCCATGCTGTTTTCGCGTACCAACACGCTGCTCTCGATCCCCATGCTCTACGCCATGGTATCGGCGCAGAACGTGTTCTAAGCCTTTAAAACCGAATACCGACGTGAAGCGGGGCTGCCACTGGCAGCCCCGTTTTCTTTTGGTCCGAGACGTCCTCTTTTGACCCGGAGCGGACGTTGGCCTGCGAACGTTTCTAGTGCCGCATCATTCAAATTGCGTATAGAAAAATCCATATTACCACCCAAGCTACGTATATTAGTCCTTGGATAGGGGTGAATATGTTTTTATTAATAAATAAATACGACGAATATGTTCTGTATTTTATCCTTTCTTCTTTATATTTATCTGATGAGTGAAATTTTTTTCTTTTTAATTCTCCAAAAAAAACTAACGGGCCGAGTATTGCTGCGAGAAGCAATAAATCAGAATGTTCCATGATCTCTGCAATTCTCTCTAAAAAATTTCGTTTTGGACACAGAAGAATAATAGAACGGCTCACAGTTTTAACCAATGTCCGCCTCTGGCTAAAAGCAGGCCACGCACTATCCCATCGCTCGGACGCATGAAATCGCCCCGCACCCAGGAGGTGCGGCCGCAATCAACTAACGGAAAGACTGCCGCTTAGGCCGTCAGGTTGGCCCCGCCGAGGGTGCTCAGCGTATAGGACGCTGCCTGCACACCCGCGCTGCGGTGACGACCGATGGAATCGGCGATGTCGTCGAACACCAGGGCAACAAATTCCTTGCGGCCTTCACGCAATTCGTCGGCGGAGAATGCGGGAATGTCCCGCCCCTCGCCGAGAATGGCGTTCAGCGCCGCCGTCACCGCGGGGTCTTCGACCACCTCTTCGTCCGGCACCTCTTCCGCCACGCCTTCAAGCTGGGTCCGGGCATCGGCAAGCGATGCTTCGGCTTCCGCCAGGCTGGCATCCAGGGTCTTCAGCCCTTCCGTGTCACCGGCGGCCGTCAGCTCGTTTTTACGGGCCGCCAACACGCGGTCAAGGAAGGGAGCCGCGACCTTGAGGTCGGACAGCAGGGCTTCGAGCGCGGCGCCGGAAGCCGGGGGATTGTCCTCGGCCTCGGAGAATGCCTTGCTCAGGCTGGCAAACACCGTCTTGAGCGCCTCCGCCGCCGAAACCTCCTTTGTCTCCCCACCGGAAATCGCGCTGGGCAGGTTGAAGGTTGCGGGCGCACCCTTGGCTTCGCCGGCTTTGGTGTCGTCGCCGGTCGCGGCCGATTTATCGGTGCTTTTCGAGGGAGGAACAGGACGGTTTGCGAGTTGAGGGGCTATGCCCCCCACTTTGGTTACATCTGTCATTTTCTTTGCACGGCTCCGTAATGGAGCGGTCCTTCTGGATCGTTTTCCCATTCTGGGAGTCGGATAATCCTTCTGGAAGGCGCTCAGTATACCGAAAAAGACATGTAAAGGGAAGCTATGCCGCAGCGCGTCAATCGACGGCCAAAATGGCCGCCGCGGCGCGGCGATCCTCACCCAGAAGAACGTTGAAGGTGCGGCAGGCCGCCCCCGTATCCATCCATTCCACGGCGATGCCGCGCGCGCGCAGATCCTGGCGCAGACCCTTGGGCGGCGCGAGGAAAGCCGCACCACAGCCGATGATGAGAATTTCCGCATGGGGCACCGGAGCATCCGGCCCGGTCATGGCCAGATGCAAGGCGTCGGCGTCCAGGTCGGCGATGGTGTGCGCGTCCCACGCCACACAACGGTCGGGCCAAATCAGGATCGAGGTCTCGAAGGCTTCGCCGGCGACCCGGAACCGCCCGTCCCCGTAGGCCTGGATGATCTTCCGGCCGGCGGGAACCAGGGGCGTGACGTCAAGTCCGGGCATGGATCAGGTCTTCGCTTACGGCGTTTCCGCCGCCTCCTTGGCGTCGCCGGTACCGCGGGCACGGGCGGCCACGTTGGTATAAAGCAACAACGGCGAAGCGACGCAGATCGACGAATAGGTGCCGACCAGGATACCGAAGATCATCGCGAAGGAGAAATCGCGGATCACCTCCCCGCCCAGGAAGAACAACGCCAGCAGCGCCACCAGGGTGGTCAGGGACGTCATCAGGGTGCGGGACAGGGTCGCATTGATCGAACCGTTCAGCAGATCGGGCACCGGCTTGGTCTTGTACTTGCGCAAATCCTCGCGGATGCGGTCGAACACGACCACCGTGTCGTTGATCGAATACCCGGCGATGGTCAGCACGGCAGCCACCGTCGACAGGTTGAATTCAAGACCCAGCAGGGAAAACATACCGAGCGTCAGGAGCACGTCATGGGTCAAGGCCATGACCGCCCCCAGGCCGAATTGCCATTCGAAGCGCAGCCAGATGTAGATCAGCATGGCGATGATCGCCACGACCACGGCCAGAACGCCGTCAATAAGCAGTTCCGACGACACCTTGGGCCCGACGAATTCCACGCGGCGGTAATCGACACCGGCCCCAAGCGCGTCCTTCACCGCGGAAACGGCGGCCTGTTGCGCCGCCGCGTCGCCGTCCTGCGCGCCGATGCGGATCAACACGTCGGCGGGATTGCCGAATTCCTGCAGGCTGACCTCACCCAGGCCGAGCGCGCCCAATTGTCCGCGCATCTGACTCAGATTGGCGGCCTGCGGCATGCGCACCTCGATCAGGATGCCGCCCTGGAAATCGATACCGAAATTCATCCCCTTGACGAACACCAGGGCCAGCGACATCGCGACGGCCACGGCCGACATCGTCAGGAACACCTTGCGGAACGACATGAAGGAGATGTTGATGTCGTCGGGGACAAGCTTGAGGAGACGCATGATCTTTATATCCTACCCGGCGCCTAGACCGGCAGTTCCTGAGGCCGCGTGCGGCGCAGCCAGGCGACGACCATCAGGCGGGTGACCATGATCGCGGTGAACATGGAGGTCGCGATGCCGACGGCGAGCGTCACGGCAAAGCCCCGCACCGGCCCGGACCCGAAGGCGTAGAGCAGCACGGCGGCGATCAGCGTGGTCACGTTGGCATCGATGATGGTGGTCAGTGCGCGGCTGTAGCCGGCGTCGATGGCGCTGATCGGCGTGCGCCCGGCGCGCACTTCCTCGCGGATGCGCTCGAATATCAGCACGTTGGCATCGACCGCCATGCCGACGGTCAGCACGATCCCGGCGATCCCGGGCAGCGTCAGCGTGGCCTGGATCACCGACAGGACCGCCAAAATCAGCAACAGGTTGGCGATCAGCGCCACGTTGGCCATCACCCCGAACTTGCCGTAGGCGATGACCATGAACACGATCACCGCGATCAGGCCGACGATACAGGCGGTTTCCCCGGCCATGATGCTGTCCGCGCCCAGGCTGGCGCCGACGGTGCGTTCCTCGAGAATCGAAATCGGCGCCGGCAGCGCACCCGCGCGCAGCAGAAGGGCCAAATCCTGGGCAGACTGCACGGTGAACGAACCGGAAATCTGCCCGCTGCCGGTGATGATCGGCT
>DNMS01000303.1 GCA_003488105.1 Rhodospirillaceae bacterium | reverse complement strand
CTGGTCGGCGTCATGTTCATGGTCGTGATCGGCACCTTCGCCTGGCAGAGCTTCCTGATCGTGCGCCGTATTCCCCTGACCGATGCCCTGGTCATGGGGCTGGTCACGGTCGTTACCGTGCTCAGCGATCTTGCCGTCGCCGTCGTCGTCGGGGTTATCGTGTCGGCCCTGGCCTATGCCTGGAACAACGCCACCCGCATCCATGCCAAGACCCACGAGACGCCCGAGGGCGGCAAGGTCTATCAGATCGAAGGGCCGCTGTTCTTCGGGTCGACCGACGGGTTCGACGAACTGTTCAAGCCGGAATCCGACCCGGGCCTGGTCATCATCGATTTCATGAACAGCCGGGTTGTCGATCATTCGGCCCTGCAGGCCATCGAGGCCCTGGCCGTGAAATACAATGCCCAGGGCAAGACCCTGCAATTGCGCCATTTGTCCCGGGATTGCCATCAGTTGCTCAGCCGCGCCGGTCAGTTGATGCTGGATTCCGACGATGACCCCAACTACGGCATCGCCGTCGACTATTTCGTGAAAACCGGTAGTCTGGGCGGCGGCCACTAACCTTTGCTGTTCCGGCGCAACCTGGGGGCCGTTATGGTCGCGATCCGCATTCTGTCCCTGCTTGCCCTGTTGATTTCAGGAGCCGCCATGGCCGCCGACACCGCCAAGACCACCGCCCATGATTTTTCCTTTACCGCCATCGACGGCACGCCGTTGCCGCTGAAGTCCTTTGCGGGCAAGGCGGTGCTGATCGTCAACACGGCCTCACGATGCGGCTTCACGCCCCAGTATGCGGCTTTGCAGGATCTGTGGACCCGCTATCGGGACAAGGGCTTCGTGCTGCTGGGTGTGCCGTCCAACGACTTCGGCGGGCAGGAACCGGGCACGGCGGCGGAAATCAAGGAATTCTGCGAGGTCAATTTCAGCGTCGACTTTCCGCTGACGGAAAAGGCCGTGGTCACGGGCGCGGACGCGCATCCGTTCTATGCCTGGGCGGGCAAGGAACTGGGCGCCCTGGCCAAGCCGCGCTGGAACTTCCATAAATATCTGATCGCCCCCGACGGGCGGCTGGTCGACTGGTTCTCTACGCCGACGGCGCCGACGGCGCCCCGGGTGCAGAAGGCGGTCGAGGCTGTCCTGAGCAAATAACCTAGGCGATGATGTCGGGCAGCAGTTGATCCTCCAGCGACGCGATCTCGTCCTTCAGGATCAGTTTGCGCTTTTTCAGGCGTTGCAGCTTGATCTGGTCGAAAGGCGGAGAATCGGCCAAGTGACTGATGGCTTCGTCCAGGTCGCGGTGTTCGACCTTCAATTCCTCTAGCCTGCGGCGTAACGCGTCCTGCTCGTCCATGGTGCTCCGTGGGGGAAAATGGCCGCGAAACCCGCGGCGACGGCTGTTTCCGTCAACCCGTCTTTCATGATACCAGAATGGTCACCGATCCTATAGACGCCACGCTGCCGGAATCCAAGAGGGCCGACGCCATGAAACGCCTGGGGCTGCTGACCAGCGGCGGTGACTGCGCCGGATTGAACGCCGCGATCCGCGCCGTCGTGAAGCGCGCGGTGACCGGATATGGGGCCGAGGTCGTGGGCATCCTTCAGGGCACGCGGGGGTTGATGGAACGGCCCGTGAAGGCCAGGCCGCTGGACCTTGCCATCTTCACCGGCGACATCCTGCGCCAGGGCGGGACCATGCTGGGCACCGTCAACACGGGCAACCCCTTCGCCTTTCCGGACGGCAAGGGCGGGGTTTCCGACCGTTCCGCCGAGGTTCTCGACGGCATCCGCCAGCTTGGCCTGGACGCGTTGATCGGCATCGGCGGCGATGGTTCCATGCGCATTCTCAAACGCCTGGCCGATCAGGGAAACCTGCCTTTTGTCGGCATTCCCAAGACCATCGACAACGACGTGCCGGGCACGGAGATGTGCATCGGCTATCACACCGCCGTGGCGACGGCGGTGGAGGCCCTGGATCGCCTGCAGCCCACGGCGGCCAGCCATCAGCGCGTCATGGTGCTGGAGGTCATGGGCCGCGACGCCGGGCATATCGCGCTGGCGGCCGGCATCGCTGGCGGTGCGGACGTGATCCTGATCCCGGAAGTGCCCTACGACACGGCGGCGATCGCGGCCAAGCTGGCAAGCGTGACCCGGGAAGGCCGCAACCATGCCTTGGTCGTCTGCGCCGAGGCGGCGAAGCCTGTCGGCGGCCATATCGAAACCCGCCCCGACCCCGGCGGCACGGTGCATTACGGCGGCGCCGGGCAGGTCGTGGGCGCCGACATCGCCCGGGCCACGGGGGCCGACGTGCGGGTCACCGTGCTGGGCCATGTGCAGCGCGGCGGCATGCCGACCAGCATCGACCGGCTGCTGGCCTCGGCCTTCGGCGTTCATGCCGTGGACCTGGCGGCGGCGGGGAAAACGGGGCGCATGGTCGGCTGGCGGGGCGGCGACACCATCGACACGGCGCTCCAGGACCTGGCCGACGGGCCGCGCTGCGTCGATCTCCAGGGCTCCCAGGCGCGCACGGCACGGGGGCTCGGCATCTGCCTGGGCGACCGCTGATCCCGGGCGTGGAACCAGGCCGGAATTTTCCCTAGGAAAATCCACCGAACAGGATGAACGGCCTTGGATTCAGGGGGTTATGGCCGCGACATAATCTGTCGTTTTCGGGGCGATAGGTTTATTTTTGTTCCAATCTCGGCTACCATGACACTGTCGTGACAAACGTGCTTGATACGGGCCGTCGACGGTCTGACGGCCCCCCATTGAGGAAGGAGTTCGTCAATATAAGGCTTCCAACCGTTGTTCAAGACTCATATTGACGAACTCCTTCCTCA
>DNMS01000275.1 GCA_003488105.1 Rhodospirillaceae bacterium | reverse complement strand
GAACCTGGCCGCGTTCACCCGGCGCGGTATTCCGGCCAAGCTGACATTGACGACGGACGGGCGGGTGCCCGACGCCATTCGCCTGACCGACACTCAAAAGGCCTTCGTCTACGCGGCGATGATCGACAACTACGACAGCCTGCTGACCCGTGCAAAGCGCGATTGCGCCACCGACATGCGCCGCGACATCGTGCGCTGGCAGGCGCGCAACGCCGCCGTCATCACCGACGCGGCGCATATCCTTAATCGCCTGATGCCCGGCCGGAACAACGCCCGCCAAGCCCACGACACCATGCCGCGGGACGCCTTCGTCACGCGTCTGTGCCCGACCATCGAGCACTACATCCGGACCGGCGCTTACGACCCCCATCCGGAAGCGGTCGACCGACTGGCCCACGCGGCCCGCAAGACCTCACCGCGCTAACAAAACCCCGCGAATCCACCCATTCCAGAGGTCGGAACGGGCCACGCCGACGCGCGCCCGCTGCGGCGCGCCACCCATGAGGCATGCGAATTCGACAGGCCACATCCCTTTTCAACACATAAACACAACATATAGCGCCTAAATGGCCATAATTAAGCCGTATATACCCTATACTGAGGATATACATACTTAAGGCCTATTGAATATGAAGCCCTGCAGGCGTAGTTATCCACAGGCTCTTGACACAAGAACAAAAAGAGAACATTTTAAGGGTCAGATTGGAGTTTGCCATGAACGCCCACCACCAAGCCCAAGCCCTCCCGCAGCCGGACACCGGCTTCGATACCGACATCGACCAGCCCGACCGGGAAACGGTCGAGGTTACCTACTATCCCGTTCTGAAGAACCACGCGCTCGGCCGCCGCATGACGCGGACCTTCGCCGCGCGGCGGGGTGAAAACCCCTTCAAGGCCGCCGAACGGGAACTGGCGCGCCGCTACAAGGTCCGCGACTACCTGATCTTCGACGCCCATGTGGCGCAGACCGGGTTTCTTGAACGGGCTGAATTCTAGGAAACACTCTTGAGGATGCGGCGGTAGGCCGGTGTCAGCCGGCCTGCTGTTGCGCGACCTTGGCGCGGAACATGCCGAGAAGCTCGTGCAGTTCCTTGCTCAGCGCACCCTGGTGGCCTTTCAGGCCCTGCCGGAACACGGCCTTCATGGCCATGATATGAACGCGGATCACGTCGAGGTCGCGGGCCTTCAAGCGCGGCCGACCATCCAGATACTTGCACATCGAATCACCGACCACGGAAATCAGGGGAAAGCCGAAACTGCCGCCCTGGCCACGGGCCTCGTGGGTCATGTCGTAAAGCTGCTTGAGCCGCGCCGGGTCGGCCCGCCCGGACCGTGAAGTCTCGACAAAGGACTGCCAGAGTTTTTCCAGGTCATCCACTGCCCAGCCCTGGTATTGCCCGATCAGGTCGTCAGCGGCGTTCACCGCCTGCAGGATGGCCTGTTCCATGGACGGCCCGCCGGGGCGAACCTTCTGGCTGATATGTTTCTGCGGTTTCAGGAAGCGGGTTTCTGACATGGCTGTTTCTTATTCGCTGGCGCGCCGTTCCTTGCCGCGGAATTCCCGCCGCTTGGTCGACCGGCGGTCGGGCCCGAAATAGCCGCCCGTGGATTCCACGTACTGGCGCTTGTCCTGCACCGAGGTGACCAACCGCTTGTACAGCGATGCCGCCGAGATCGGCTTGGCCAGGAAGGAATTGATGCCGGCGTCGCGTGCTTCCTCGACCCGCTTCATTTCCGTGTAGCCGGTCAGCATGATGATCGGAACGAAGCGATTGGGCACATTTGCCCCCTTGCGGATACGTTCAACGAACTCCAGCCCCGACACGGGCGCCATGTTCCAATCGGTGATGATCAGGTCCGGATCCAGATTGACCACAAGATCATAGGCTTCCTCGGCATCCGACGACACCGTGACTTCCTTGATCCCGAATCCCTCAAGGAACGTGCGCACGAGTTCCCGCATGTGGAAACTGTCATCCACCACCAAAATCCGCAATGCGCTGAAATCGTATCCGTCGCTCATCGATGCTTTGTAACCGGCGGATGCCGGGGCGCTTTCCCAACTCGTTTCAAGGCTCATGGGTCACTATCCAAATTTTTACCCCTCAGGGCAATCCTACTGCTTAACCTGACAAAAACCTGAACACCGCAACACGTTTTCGTGGTGCGTTATTTCGCAGTTCGTCCGATTGACCCGGCTTATACACGGATTATTCCATGTCTCTTATATGACTTTAGTCGACATCATTACTTGTGATCCGCCTTCGCAAACCCAACTATATGAACCGATTCATTTTCAGGACAAAACTGCCTATGCGGCGCGATCACGCGGACCCCGCCAACAGCCCCCGCCGGAACGACTGGCAAACCATCAAGACCCTGGCGCCCTACCTATGGCCTGCCGGGGAACAGGCGCTGCGCCTGCGCGTCGTGCTCGCCATGATTTTCCTGGCCGCGGCGAAAGGGGCCAGCGTCGCTGTCCCTTACGTCTACAAACAGGCAATCGACGCCCTGGACGGAAACCAGGGCGCATTGATCGCCGTGCCGGTCATGGTCCTGATCTCCTACGGTGTCGCCCGGGTGCTGGCTCAGGCCTTGGGCGAACTGCGCGACGCCGTATTCGCCAAGGTCGCCCAGCGCGCCATCCGTCAGGCCGGGCTCAAGACCTTCCGCCACCTGCACCGGCTCAGCCTACGCTTTCATCTGGACCGCAAGACCGGCGGCGTCAGCCGCGCCGTGGAACGGGGCACCAAGGGTATCGAATTCCTGCTCCGATTCATGCTGTTCAACGTCGTGCCGACCCTGGTCGAGGTCATCCTGACCTGCGGCATCCTGTGGTACCTGTTCGGCATCTGGATGGCCCTGGTCGCGTTCCTGACCATCGGCGTCTATATCGCCTGGACGCTGGCCGTCACGGAATGGCGTATCCAGTTTCGCCGCACCATGAACGCCACCGACAACGAAGCCAACACCAAGGCCATCGACAGCCTGCTGAATTTCGAGACGGTGAAGTACTTCGGCAACGAGGATCATGAATCCCGGCGCTTCGACAAGGCGTTAGCGCGCTACGAAGATGCGGCGGTGAAGTCCAACACCTCCCTGGCGTTCCTCAACATCGGCCAGGGTGCGATCATCGCCATCGGCCTGACGGCGATCATGTGGATGGCAGCGGACGGCGTCGTCGCCGGCACCATGACGTTGGGTGACTTCGCCATGGTCAACGCCTACCTGATCCAGTTGTACATGCCGCTCAACTTCCTGGGTTTCGTCTACCGCGAAATCAAGCAATCGCTGATCGACATGGAACAGATGTTCCGCCTGCTCGACGAAAACCCCGAGGTCGCCGACAGCCCCGGCGCCAAGCCCCTGGCGATCACCGGTGGCGAATTGCGGTTCGAGAACGTGTCCTTCGCCTACGACGCCCGGCGCGAGGTCCTGCACGACATTTCCTTTACCGTGCCGGCGGGCAAGACCGTCGCCATCGTCGGTCCCTCGGGTTCGGGCAAGTCGACCATCTCGCGCCTGCTGTTCCGGTTCTACGACGTGTCCGGCGGGCGCATCACCATCGA
>DNMS01000067.1 GCA_003488105.1 Rhodospirillaceae bacterium | reverse complement strand
ACCGCATCGGCCAGGGCATCGAATTCGATTACTGCTGCGTCCATGCCGCCTATGCGCTCAAGGAAACCGGGTACGAGGCCATCATGGTCAACTGCAACCCGGAAACGGTCTCGACCGATTACGACACCTCGGACCGCCTGTTCTTCGAACCCTTGACCGCCGAAGACGTGATCGAGCTGATCCGGGGCGAGCAGTCGAAGGGTGATTTCCGCGGCGTCATCGTGCAGCTGGGCGGGCAAACGCCGTTGAAGCTGTCCCTGGCGCTGGAAAGTGCGGGCATTCCCATTCTCGGCACCTCGCCCGACGCCATCGACCTGGCTGAGGACCGTGAGCGGTTCCAGAAGCTGCTGACCGATCTCAACCTGCGCCAGCCGGCCAACGGCCTGGCGCGGTCCCAGGCCGAGGCCGAAGCCGTAGCCGAACGCATCGGCTATCCGCTGGTGATCCGGCCGTCCTACGTGCTGGGCGGCCGCGCCATGGAAATCGTTCACGACCTGACGGCCCTGCGCCGCTACATGACCGACGCGGTCAAGGTTTCCGGCGACAGCCCGGTCCTGCTCGACAGCTACCTGCAGGACGCCATCGAGGTCGATGTCGACGCCCTGTCCGACGGCACCGACGTGTTCGTCGCCGGCATCATGCAGCACATCGAGGAAGCGGGCATCCATTCCGGCGATAGCGCCTGTTCGCTGCCGCCGTTCTCGCTCGGCCCCGACACCATCGCCGAACTGGAACGCCAGTCCCACGCCTTGGCCAAGGGCCTGCATGTGGTCGGCCTGATGAACGTGCAGTTCGCGGTCAAGGACGGCGATATCTATATCCTGGAGGTCAATCCCCGGGCGTCGCGCACCGTGCCCTTCGTCGCCAAGGCGACGGGCATCCCGGTGGCCAAGATCGCGACCCGCCTGATGTGCGGCGAAAAGCTTGCCGACATGGACCTGACCTCGCGCGCCGTCGGCGGCCATGTCGCGGTCAAGGAGGCGGTGTTCCCGTTCTCGCGCTTCCCCGGCGTCGATACGGTGCTGGGCCCGGAAATGAAATCGACGGGCGAGGTCATGGGCCTGGACCGCGATTTCCCCCGTGCCTTCGCCAAATCGCAGCTGGCGGCGGGCATGAGCCTGCCGACCTCGGGCACGGTGTTCATTTCGGTCAAGGACCGGGACAAGACCGGCATGGCGGCCTTGGCCCGGCGTCTTGAAGCGATCGGCTTCAAGCTGGTGGCCACGGGCGGCACGCAACGCTTCCTGGCCGATCAGGGCCTGGACGTGGCGCGCATCAACAAGGTTCTCGAAGGCCGTCCGCATTGCGAGGACGCCATCGTCAACGGCGACATCCATCTGGTCATCAACACGACCGAGGGGGCGCAGGCGATCGAGGACTCGCGCTCCATCCGCCGGGCGGCCCTGGAACACGGGGTGCCCCACTACACGACCCTGACCGCCGCCGCCGCCGCGGTCGCGGCCATGGAGGCGATGGCCCACGGGACGCTTGAAGTGGCGCCGCTTCAAGATTATTTTTCTAAGACGTACTAGACCAATCCAGCATGATCCGGTGATAGACGGGCCCTTACCGATAAGGGCCGGCACCATGATTTTGTGTTTTGATACGCCCGGATCGGGGCAGGAGAGCGGTGAGATGGACAAACTTCCGATGACGCGCGAAGGCCTTCAGGCCCTCGAAGACGAACTCAAGCGGCTGAAGGCCGTGGATCGCCCCGCGGTCATCCAGGCGATTGCCGAGGCGCGGGCTCATGGCGACCTGTCGGAAAACGCCGAATACGACGCCGCGCGTGACAAGCAGGGCTTCATCGAAGGCCGCATCGCCGAGCTGGAGGCCGCGATCAGCCTGGCCGAGGTCATCGACACCTCGGCCATGGCCGGCGACACGGTGCGGTTCGGCGCCTGGGTGGTGCTTGCCGACGAGGACACGGGCAAGGAAGTCACTTACCGCATCGTCGGGCAGCACGAGGCCGACTTGGAAAAGGGCAAGATTTCCGTGACCTCGCCCCTGGCCCGGGCCTTGATCGGCAAGTCGGCCGAGGATTCGGTCGAGGTCGCCGCCCCCGGCGGCTCCAAAGCCTACGAAATCTGCGAAATCCGATACAAGTAAGCGATGCCGTTTCCGGCCGTCAGGCGACCTTGCCGACGCGCGCCTTCGGTAGGGCCCAGGTGACCGGGTCGAACGCCAGCGCTTGTCCGGTCAGGGCCGCTTCGGCCGTCGGTAGAACGTCCAGATTGGGCCATAGCCCATCTTTCAGCGCCTGGCGATAGGCATCGGGCAGGGCTTCCCGTGCCATGCTGGCCCGCGCCCCTTCATAATCGTATTCCAATGCCAGATGGCGGATGGTGATCCCGCCCGGGGCGGGTTCCAGCACGGAATACCAGACCCGAGGCGTACCGTCGTTGGCGGGCACGCCGGTGACGCCCGGGTTGTGCCACAGGCGCCCGTCGGACAGGACATTGGTGAACGGCAGGCCAGAATGACCGGCGATCACGCCGTCCACCCCCAGATCGTCGAGGGCCACGCGCTTTTCGGCTTCCGGGGTCGAGGCGAACACCCATTCGGAAATATCCCGCGAATGGCCGTGCACCACGGCGAATTTGGCACCGCCAAATTCGAACGTGATGGGGTGGGGCAGGCCAGCCATCCAGGCCTTATGGGACTGGCTCACGCGGCTGCTGGCATGAGCGAACCAGCGCACGGACAAAAGGTCGCATTGCGATCCTTTTTCGAAGCCGCAGCGGCAGTCGTCGCCACCTTCGCCCAGGGCTTCCTCGCAGTTGCCCATGGCGACATGACAGCCCCAATCGATAATTTCATCAAGGGTGCCGTCCGGGTCGCCGCAGTAGGCGACCACGTCGCCGGTGCAGATCACCCGGCCCGCCGGGATTCCCAGGCGGTCGGTTTCGGCGCGCAGCGCCCGGGTCGACTGCAGGTTGGAATAAGGGCCGCCGAACAGCAGGACCGGGCCGTCGAGACGGCCGAGGTCGAGGGCGGGGCGTTGGGTCGCGGCCATGGCTTAGTCGCCTCCGGAACAATTGGCGCCGCCGAGCACGCAGAAGGTGGCGCAATGGGGATGGTTCAGATGCACAGGCCCCCCGGCGTCGGCCAGGGTCGGGCCCATTTCGAACCGGCTGTCGTAGGGCAGCAGGGTGCAGGGCAGGACGACCGGCGCGGCCGCCCCCTTGCGCTTCACCACCATGCGGGCGGTGGCACACATGATGCTTGCCGGGTCGACGCCCAGGATGCCCCAGCAGGCGGTGGTGATTTCCGGCACGTCACGGGCCGC
>DNMS01000264.1 GCA_003488105.1 Rhodospirillaceae bacterium | reverse complement strand
TACCGCGCCGCCGCCACGGCGCTCGGTATTGGCGATCCGCCGCCTGAGGGACGGCGCATCGCGGCGCTGTGTTTCGCCGCCGTCGGCGATTTCTCCCGCGCCGAGGAACAGATCAATTCTCTCCGCCAGACCGCGCCAAACATTGCCGACCGGGTACGGGCGCGAGTCGAGATCTGGCGCAAGTTCCGCGCCCGCCTGAGCAAGGTGACCGAGGAGTTGAAGAACACGCCGGAAGGCAAGGAGCTGATGGAAAAACTGGCGGAGAAGGCGCCCGCTCAGAAGAAAGCAGAAGAAAAATCCGAGAAGCCGAAAAAACCGGCGGCCGAGAAACCGGCGAAAAGAGACGACAAGAAAAAGGACACCAAGCAGAAGTCGGAGATCGCCGAGATATCGAAACAGACCGGCAAGCCTGAAGGCTACGAGGAAAAGGCGGCGAAGGACGACAAGAAGAGAGACGAGAGCGCCGCACAAGGGACGGCGAAAACCGGCGGGCAGGATGTGGAAATGCCCAAGATGGCGCTGTTGGAGGTCATCATCATCCGCAACGAGTCGAGCGACAGCTCGTCGCGCGGCGTCAATCTCCTGGAGAGCCTGTCCCTTCAGTTCGAAGGCACCCTGATCAACGCCGACTATCAGACCGCCAACAACACCGCCAGCACCGCCACGCGGTCGCACAGTTTCAACCTGTCCGTGCCCGAGGTGGAATACAACCTGAACATCGTCAATGACGCCGATACCTTGTCCCGCATCCTGGCCCGGCCCTCGGTCGTTGCGGCGGACGGCGAAACCTCGCGGTTTTTCGTCGGCGCCAATATCATTTTTCTTACCGGTGGTGACTATGACAGTGTCGTCGAACGGGATGTGGGGCTGCTGATCAAGGCCACTCCCTCGTTCCTTACCGACGATACGGCCAAGGTCAAGGTAACGACCGAATTCTCCGAACTGGGTTCAGGCGTGCCTATCGGCGACTTGGTCGGGATCAATACGGACAAGGCCAACGGTGAATTGTCCACGGTCATGCGCTTCGGCGAGACCCTGGCCGTTTCCACGGCCCTGTCCTTCCGCAACCAGCGGGACAAAAGCGGCGTTCCCATGATCAACAAGATCCCGGTGCTGAAGGAGTTCTTCTCCACGCGGTCGGATTCGACGACACGGGATTCCTTACTCATTCTGCTCAGTCTGCGCCGTCCGCCGTCGGCGAATATTCCAGCCCCCTTGGACAGCCGCCAGATTTTCGGGAAAGACCTGTCCGAACGCCTGCAGCGCGCCATGTCCACTCTGGGGCAGGGGAAATTCCCGAATGAACTGATGAACAGCCTGAAGACCTTGAAGCCCTTCGACCACATGGGGCTCGCCCGCCCCGACGACGTCATGCCCTACAATCCGATACACGCCGACGACGCCGGGTCGAAGGTGGCCGACAGGCGCCAGCAGTTCCTGAAGGGTCTGGTGGTTCCGCAGTACTAGGTGCTCTCCAGCCCAAGTAAAAAATAGCCATCTGGCTAATGTTTCCATGCCCATGTTCTCTGTAGCCTGCTTTCCACATTAGCGGACAGCCGCGTTCGGTCCCCGTTCCGATCGGACAAAGGAGCATTTGCGATGCTCCGGCAAGCTGGCTTTTCGGCCCTTGTTCAATCTGGAGGAGATCACGACGATGCAACGGAAATACCAAATTCTGACAAAGACATTCGCTCTTGCCATCGCCTTCGGCATATTCGCCGCTCCGACCGTGACCCAGGCGGATTCCAAGAAATGGCGGGCCAACAACCATACGGACGAGAACGTCAAGGTGCTGTTCCGCGCCACCGGCTGCGCCGGCGTCAAGGAAGGCTGTGACGGCAACGACAAGACCCTTGTCTGCGCCTCGAAGAACCTGAGCCCCGGCGAGGAAACCAGCTACGAGTTCGAAGACTCGACCTCGAGCCGGTCCAAGGAGGCCTGCCTGCGCGACCGCGACAAGAGCAATTGGGCGGTCACCGATGACCGCAAGGCCAACGAGCTCTACCTCAATGACTCGAAGCTGCTCAAGTGGGTGAACGAATAGGCTGATGCAACGCCGGCGGCGAGGATGACCGGCCCTGCCGACGGCGTTCATCGGACCGAACGACGAACCAAACCGGATGCGAGGAGGAAGAAATCATGAATCGTAGTTTTCTGAGCATCGCGGCGACCGCGTCCCTGGCCCTCGCCGTTGTCCTGCTTACTCCGCTTGGGCCGGCCCAGGCGGATTCCAAGAAATGGCGGGCCAATAACCACACGTCCTACAACGTCAAGGTCTTCTGGACGGCCCAGGGCTGCGCCGGCGTCGAGTACCCCTGCGCCATTAAAGACAACAACCTTTATGAAGTCTGCGAGACGAAGACGCTGAACCCGGGTGACGAGAAGGACTACACCTTCCCTGACGGGACCTCGAGCCGGAAGAAGCGGGCCTGCAACAAGGATGTCACCCCGGGCAGCGACGGCGCCAACCTTACATCGACCGACGACCGCAAGGCGAACGAGATCTACGCCAAATCCGATGGCTCGGTCTATTGGGTCAACGAGTGACCGGACGCCCCCGGACGGCCCCGCCCCTTTGTTCTGGAGGAACAAGAATGCGACATACGAACAGGATTTTTACAACGGCCTTGGCATTCGTCCTGGGGATCGTCTTCTTGGCCGGCGCCGCCCAGGCGGACTCCAAGAAATGGCGTGCCAACAACCACACCGACTACTCCGTCAACGTCTACTGGATTGCCACCGGTTGCGCCGGCATGGAGTATCCCTGCGACGACGGCGATCTGATGCAACTCGTCTGCAAGAAGAAGAAACTCTCGAAGGGTGAAGAGACCAGCTACGAGTTCGAAGACAGCACCAGCGACCGAAAGAAGAAGGCCTGCAATACGGATCTTAACGGCTCCCTGACGGGGACCGACGACCGCAAGGCCAACGAAATTTATCAGGGCAGCGATTTCAACGCGGTCAAGTGGGTGAACGAGTAACCGGTCGCCTGCCTTTCATGTTCCGGAGGAACAGCAATGCGAAAGACCAACAAGTTTTTGACGGCGTCCCTCGTGCTCGCGCTGGCCGCCGTCTCCTTGGCCGGCACCGCCCAGGCGGACTCCAAGAAATGGCGCGCCAACAACAATACGGACCAGACGGTAAAAGTCTTCTTCGCCGCCGAGGGATGCGCCGGCGTCAAGTCGGACTGCAAAGGCAATGACGTCGGGCTGATCTGCAAATCGACGACCCTGCAGCCCGGCGAGGAAACCGACTACGAATTCAACGACGGCACCAGCACCCGAACGAAGCTGGTCTGTTCCAAGGACGCCAACACCAACTACATGGCCTCGACCAGCGAGCGGAAATGGAACGGCATCCGCCTCGACGCGAACGGCCATGTCGAATGGTACGACGAATGACCCGCCACCCCCGCATGGACAAGGATGGATTTCTCATGGCAACGACAAGACGCTTTCTAATCGGTTCGGCGGCCTTCGCCCTGGCGTTCGGCCTGTTTGTTTCCACCGGCACGGCCCAGGCCAAGGACAAATGGCGCGCCAACAACCACACGGACCAGACGGTCAAGGTGCTGTTCACCGCGGTCGGTTGCGTCAACATAAAGTCGGACTGCGAAGGCCATGACGTCGCCACCGTCTGTAAGTCCCATCATCTGAAGGCGGGGGAAGAGACCGATTACTCCTTCCCGGACGGCACCAGCGACCGGCAGAAAATCGTCTGCTCCATGGATGCCAACAAGGACTACAAGGCCTGGTCCTTTGACCGCAAGGAGAACGGCATTCGGCTGAACGCCGACGGCAATGTGGAATGGTACGATGAGTAACGGCTGCTGACAGCGCCGGGCTCGAGGCTTCGGGGGCCGCCATGAGCGGCCCCTTTTTATTGCCCGGAGCCGGCGGGCGAGGCGGGCATCGGCGTCTTGCGTCCGGCGCGCCATTCCTCCAGCCGCTGGCACAGCACGAAGAACGTCGGCACGAACACCACGGCCAGCAGGGTCGACGCCATGGAAACTTGGAACAGGCCACCAACACCGGATATCGGAGTGTCGTTATCTGGGTTGGATCAACAGCCGACGGCTTGGCACAACGCTGCACTTGACCCGAAGTGGCTCAGGAAGCGGCCGCATTCGCCGGAATGCAGAAATCCCCAAGGCGGTGACACCACCTCCATCGGGGCCAGTATTCTTTCCTAAAGATGGAAGTCCGGCGGCAGTTCCAGCCATGCCATGGCCTCGGTCACGGTTTCAAATATCTTGCGCTTCATGGCGGTCTTTCCCTCGCGGGCATAGATCTCATCACATACCCGCGCGGTGATCGCGAAGCGGTCGGCGGCGACAGTGTTGCTTCGCCTGTAAACGAAGGCCACGGTCGCCGGATGGTCGAACATCTTGGCGATCTGGTAGCCCAGTACGTCGACGAAAACACCTTGGGTGGAATCAAGTCCGGGGGCGGCCTTCAGGTCGTCGTCACAGACATAAAGCCGGCGCATGCCGGGACTGAAGTCCGGGGCGGCAGCCAAATCGCGCAGCGCATCCACCGTCTCCAGAAGGCTCGACTGTCCGAAGATGGAAAAGCTGACAAGGTTTTCGGCCTTATGAATGTTCCACGAAATGCCCATGACGGCCTATGTTCATAAGGGTCAGTAATGTCCTTGCACCTAGCCCCTCGAAACGAGTCCTCGTTCGCGGGCGGTTACGGCCGCCTGCGAACGATTCTGCACACCGATTTTCTTGAAGATGCTGCGTGCGTGCAGTTTCACCGTGACTTCGTGGATTTCCAAGTCGCGGGCGATCTGCTTATTCGGCT
>DNMS01000072.1:6585-6878 GCA_003488105.1 Rhodospirillaceae bacterium | reverse complement strand
ACCGCGCCGATGCCGATCATGGTGCCGTCGCCGATGGTGCAGCCGTGCAGCATGGCCATGTGGCCGACGGTGCAGTGATCGCCGATGGTCAGGGGAAATCCGGGATCGGCGTGCAGCACGCTGCCGTCCTGGATTTGCGTGCCTTCACCGATGGTGATGACGTCGTTATCGCCGCGCACGGTGGCGCCGAACCAGATGCTGGCGTCCTTTTTCAGAACCACGTTGCCGATCACGGCGGCGTTCGGCGCGATCCAGTAATTGTCGCCGTCAGTCTGGACCTTAAGGTCGCCCAG
>DNMS01000072.1:0-6340 GCA_003488105.1 Rhodospirillaceae bacterium | reverse complement strand
GGCCCAGGGCAATTGCGTTCCGCCCAGGATGGCGTAATCTGGGGCCTTCCCGAACACCGGAGACCACAGAACCATGCCAGGTACAAAACGCCCGAACCGCAAGCCCAAGAAAAAGCGCACATCCGTCGACAACGACAAATCCGGACAACAACACGGCCCCGGCGTCACCGCCGGCGCCAACGCCAAATCCTATGGCGCGTCGAAGGGCGGGCGGTCGATTTCCAGCCCGGCCATGACCCGCGGTGCCGCCAGAGGCGGCTGACCAGGGCGGCTGATTACTCCGCCGCCGGCTTGAGCGCCGCCGCGACGGCGGCCGGGGGCCGGTGACCAGGATCGCGCGGGGTCGGCGTGCCCGCCTCGCCCGCCTGCTGGGCATAGATCGAGGTATAGCCCGCGGAAAAGTCCGGCGGCGTGGGGCAGGGCTCCGGGTCCATATGCGCCCATTTGGCGGCTTCGCCGCGCACCAAGGCCCGGAAATGCTCCGTGTAGGTATCCTTCAGCGCCGTGTAGGGAAAGGCGTCCGCCGAAGCATAGGAATTGATCAGCAGCGGCCGTCCGGAAACGGTCTGGGTCGTTGCTTCGGTTGCGTGCACGGCGCGGGCGTGGTGCACGGTGATGGATCCCTTGGGTGCCGGGCAATAGACTGCCGTGTCGGTCGGTAGTTTGGCCACGTCGGCATCGGTCAGGCGCCCGGTCCAGATGCCGTTCGCGTCGTAATGTTCATAGACCGGCCCCAGGTGGCTGCCCGGAATGACGCCGAGCGGCCCGTCCCCCGGGTTCACGTCCGCCAAGTAGGTGCCGATGGCCAGCACCGAATGGTTGGTATGGGGATAGAAGGCGATGTCCTGATGCCAGGCGACCTCGTCCTTGCCGTCGGACCATTTGAAATTCAGCTTGGAATGGTGAAAGCAGACGTCGGGGCCCAGCAGGTCCGCGGCCACGTCGGCGATGATGCCGTTGGCGAATTGCCAATAGGCGGGATCCATGCCGTCGGGCTTTTTCAGGCGGCGCACAACGGGCCTGTCGGCGGAATGGCTGGGGGCGACATCCAGCACGTCGTTGGGTTTGGTCAGCGCGCGGGAGCGTTCGATCCAATCCGCGGTGACGCGGTTGATCTCGTCGACGATGTCTTCGGGGATCAGGCGTTCGGCGACCAGGTAACCGTCGCGAAAATAGGCCTCGCGCTGGGCTTGGGTCAGGATGCGCGCGGGATGGCGCAGGATGTCTTCAGGGGTCATGTTCGGATGCTCCGGGAACAGTCAGGCGGTCATTCCATCGCCGCCATGAAACCCGATATTACCGCGTCCGTGGACGGTTGGTCGACCCAACGCAACACGGCCAGGATATCCAGGTCCTGGTCGATCCAGATCAGGTTGGTGCCGGCCCCCATGGCGAAGAAGCTGCTTTCCGGGGCCGATGGATACTGGGCCCGGTCCGTGTTCAGCCACCACAGGTAGCCGTAGACAGGATTGAGCGGGCAGGGCGTGCGCAGGGCCGACACCCAGCCCTCGGGCAGGAGGCGGTGGCCGTTCCACACGCCGTCTTCTTTGATCAGCAGGCCGAACCGGGCATGGTCGAGGGACGAAATCTGCATGCCGCCGCCCCAATGGGTGCCGCCGGGCACGGAAATCATTTCGACCCCGTCGATGGTGACCCCGGAATTGCGGTAGCCCATCCAGCGCCAATCGTCCGATGCCCCGATCGGGGCCATGATGGAATCACGCAGAACCTCGGGCAGGGGGCGGCGGAATACGTGCAGCAAGGCAAGCGCCAGCACGTTCACGCGCACGTCGTTGTATTCCCAATAGGTGCCGGGGGCGCCCAGGTCGCGCTTTTGGCCCTTTTTCAATTCACCGCCGCCATGGCCAAGGGTGCGGAAATGATCGACCTGATCGGGCTTGGAAAACAGGGTGCCCTGCCATTCCGACGTTTGGGTCAAAAGGTGGCGCCAGGTGATGGATGCATTCTGTTCCGATGTGAACCAGTCGCCGTCCACATAGCCCGCGACGGTGTCGTCCAGGTCGGAAATCAGCCCCTCGCCAACCGCCAGGCCAGCCAGTACGGCCAGGTAGCTTTTGGCGATGGAAAAGGTCATGTCGGCGCGCGTCGGGTCGCCCCACTGCGTGACGATGCGCCCGCCCCGGATGAACAGGCCCGCCGGCCCGCCCCGAGGGGCGACGGTGCCGAGAATTTCGTTCCACGGCGGCGGTTCGTGCTGGGTCAGGGTCGGCAGGAATTCGGCGCGGTCGAGGTCGCGCGGCCAGGATGTCTCCGCATTTTCGGCGAAGGTCACGGCCTCGGCCAGGCGCCCCGGATTGAGGCCGGCCTGTTCCACGGGGGCGGTTTCCCAGCCCCTGCCGGGTGGCGGGAAATAGGTCATTCCGATTTGTCCTCGGACAGTTTCACGTCGCGTTGGTCGCCCAGCAGCTTGAGCCGCGCCTTCTCCGCCTTGGCGATGTGCTTGCGGGCCAGGCGTTCGGCCTTTTCCGGTTCGCGCGCGCGGATGGCGTCCATCAGGGCGCGGTGTTCCTCGTGCGCCGTGTCCGCCCGGTCGGGGAAGGAATAGGTCGTGCCTTTCAGCAGGGCCAGCGCGTCGGACAGCGCCGCCGCCGATTTCAGGAGATAGCGGTTATGCGCGGCTTGGAACAGGGCCTCGTGGAACTTGCGGTTGGCCTCGGCCATCTGGGCGGCGTCACCCTTGCCCGGGGCGGCGGCGGCCAGGCAATCCTCCATATAGGCCAATTCCGGTTCCGACGCGTGCTGCGCGGCGAGGCGTGCCGCGGCACCGTCCAGAACACGGCGCATGGCATAGAATTCGACCACCTGCTGCTGATCCAACTCAGCGACGACGACTCCGCGCCAGGGTTCGAACACCAGAAGCCCATCCGCCTGCAAGCGGCGAAGCGCTTCGCGCACGGGGGTGCGGCTGACGTTCAGCCAGGCCGCGACCTCGGTCTCGCGGATTCGCGTGCCCGGTGGATAGCGTCCGGCGCGGATCGCGTCCCGCAGGCGCGCGTGGACGAATTCGCCGCGCGACAGCTGTTCCGTAGTGTCATCCGTGCCGCTCATCTAGGCCCCCGCCGCTTCGCTTAATTGACGTTCCAGTTCCGCCCGCACGTCGGCGGGGATGGGGCAGGGCTTGCGCGTTGCCAGGTTGATGAACACGTTGGTGCTTTCCGCAGTGCCGTGCAGGGTGCCGTCCTTGAACAGGCCGGTGCCGATGGTGATCGATGAATTGCCGATCCGTTTGATGCAGGTGCCGACATCGACGGTGCCGGGGTAATGCATCTCGGCGCGGAAATCGATGGTCACGCGGGCCAGCACGAAATCGATGCCGGGGTGAGTGTCCGGTTTCAGATATTGGGTGACGAAGGCATTGCGCCCCGCTTCGACAAAGGCGGCATAGGAGACATTGTTCACGTGCCCCATGCTGTCCTGGTCGGAAAACCGGAGAGTGACCGGCGTCCAATGGCGGAACGTTTCCGCGCGGGCCGTGTCGATTGTCGGCGAATGATCGTTCATTGGCGGATTGATTCCCCCCCATTTTATGTCGGCGCGCCCCTGTTTTTTTAAGGGGGCTCTTTGTCAGTATACAATACCAATGTATACAATAATTGTCTTGGTCGTCAGGGGGAAAACCGCCTTGCTCTGTTGCTTCGACGGATGAAATTGAGGACCATGACGGGGGAAAGATACGCATGAACATTGGAAAGACGAAACGCCTGCGGGGGATCCGTTGTCTGGCTGTCGTGGCGGCACTGGCAGGGGGACTTGTTCTCTGGCTGTATTCCGGCCCTGCCGGGGCACAGAAGATGCTGTTCTTCCGGATCGCAAGCGGCGCCGCCGGCGGCACGTATTTCCCCATGGCGGGCTTGTTGGCACAGGTGATTTCCAATCCGCCGGGGGCTCGGAGCTGCGCCAAGGGCGGCAACTGCGGCATGGAAGGGCTGGTCGCCTTCGCGCAATCGACCCATGGTTCGGTCGCCAATGTTTCCGCGCTTGATGCGGATCAGGTTGAATCCGCCTTCGTTCAGTCCGATGTCACCTTTTGGGCCTATACGGGCACGGGGCCGTTCACCGGCAAGAAGGCGTTCAAAAAGCTCTGTGTGTTGTCCAGCCTCTATCCTGAACACGTCCATGTGGTCGCGGGCAGGGACCGGGGCATCAGGTCGGTTTACGACCTGAAGGGCAAGCGGGTGTCCATCGGTCTGCCGGAATCGGGCGTTCTGGTCGGTGCGCGCTTGGTACTGGGCGCCCACGGCCTGGTGGAAAAGCGCGATTTCATGCCGGAATACGTGAAGTCCAAGACCGCCACCGAACTGGTCCGTGACGGCCACCTGGACGCCTTCATCGACGTGTCCGGCTATCCCATCGCCGGGGTGTTCGAGATGGCGAACACGACGGGCCTGATCTTGGTCTCGGTGAAAGACAAGGAACGCGATGCCCTGATCGCCAAGGCACCGTTTTATTCTGCCGATGTTATTCCGGGTAATACCTACAAAGGCAATCCGCGCTCCGTGGAAACCGTCAGCGTGTCCGCGCTCTGGCTGTCGCGGACAAACCTGCCGGACGATCTTCATTACGGCGTGGTCAAGGGGCTTTACGGCAACATGCAGGCGCCGCACCTGTTGAACAACGGCCATGCCAAGGGAAAGAACCTGACCCTGGAAAGCCACCACGCCGGGGTTCCCATCCCCTATTGCCCGGGAGCCGCCCGTTTTTACAAGGAAAAGGGCGTCTACAAGGCGCCGGCCGCCCCCTAGGCTCCCGACCCACCACAGGAAAAGACCACCATGGATATTTACCGCCTCAGCGCCGAAGCCGCGCTTGCCCGCATGGAAACGGGCGACCTGACCGCCCGTGACTTGGTGCAGGCCTGCCTGGACCGCATCGCCGACCGCGAAGATGCCGTCGGCGCCTGGGCGTTCCTGGATCCGGACTTGGCCCTGACCCAGGCGGATGCCGCCGACCGGCGCCGCCGCGACGGCCAGGCAGGGCCGCTCAACGGCATTCCCGTCGGCATCAAGGACATCTTCGATACGGCGGACCTGCCCACGGAAAACGGCACCGTGTTGTCCAAGGGCCGCCTCCCCGATGACGACAGCGCCGCCGTCCGCCTGTTGCGGGCCGCCGGCGCCGTAATCATGGGCAAAACCGTGACCACGGAACTGGCCGTCTATTCCCCCGGCAAGACCCGCAATCCCCACGATCCGGAGCGTACCCCTGGCGGCTCGTCCAGCGGTTCCGCCGCCGCCGTCGCAGCGGGCATGGTACCCTTGGCGATCGGCTCGCAAACCAATGGATCGGTCATTCGCCCGGCGTCGTTCTGCGGCGTCGTCGGCTTCAAGCCGACGCATGGGCGGATTTCCCGCGCCGGCGCATTGGCCCTATCGCGAACCCTCGACCACGTCGGCGTGTTCGCCCGCACCCTGGAAGACGCCGCCCTGATCAGCGATTGTCTGATCGGCCACGATCCGGCTGATCCGGACACCAAGCCGGCCGCCGCCCCGTGCCTGTCGGAGATCACCCGCCAAGAACCTCCCATCGAACCTCGCTTCGCTTTCGTCAAATCCCCGGTCTGGGATCGCGCGGAACCGGATGCCCAGGAAGCGTTCGAAGAACTGCGCGAGTTCCTTGGCGATCAATGCGAAGAAGTCACCCTGCCCGATCCCTTCAATGGCGCCGTCGACAACTTGCGTAAGATCATGTGCGCCGATCTGGTCCGCTATCTGTCCGGATACGTGGCCCGCGGCGAAGACAAGCTGAGCGACGTGCTGCGCGCCATGATCGAGGAAGGCAAGTCGGTCACGGCCGTCGATTTCAATGAATGCGTCGACATGCGGGTTCACCTGGCCGGCTGGGTGAAAAGCCTGGGCGAGGAATTCGACGCCATCCTGACCCCGGCGACCTGCGGCGAAGCGCCCAAAGGCCTGGATGCCACGGGTGATCCGGTGTTCTGCTCGACCTGGACATACCTGGGTGTACCGGCGGTGACCATTCCCCTGATGCAGGGGGCCAACGGCATGCCCATCGGCGTTCAGTTGGTCAGCGCGCGAAACGATGACGCGCGCCTGCTGCGCACGGCGCGCTGGCTGGTCGAAAAGGTGGCGGCGGAAGGCTGACAAGCGCCCCCCGTTCCTTCCTTCACTATTTATCCTGTGTTCGTCCGCCGATCTTCGTCGACATCAATCCACATTTTTTATATGGTTATTAGACACGGCTCGATGGATGCGAGTCTGGAAGGATAAGCGCATGACCGACCCCAGCGTCGACACCGCGCCGACCGCCCCCCGGGGAACCCGTCCGCCGCCGCCGCAGGTGAACCGGGTCGGCGTCAACG
>DNMS01000178.1 GCA_003488105.1 Rhodospirillaceae bacterium | reverse complement strand
CCCGCCGCCACGGTGTCGGTTGCCGTCGGCATCCCCTGTTCCAGCCCTCGGCGCCTAGTTGGACGCGATCCAGGCGTTGAAACGTTCGTTCAGTTCTGAATCCCGGTCAGCCCAGAATTCAAAATTGTTGACCAGCGCGTTGCCCATGTTGGCTGCCGCCGTCGGCATATGCGGGGCCATCTGGGTCTTGCCGTCCTGGTACAGGCCGACCAGCTTGCCCGACGATTTCCGCGCCGGGCCGTAGGCGATGTATTTGGCTTGATCGGCCAGGCGCTGGGTGTCCGTGGCGAACTTGATGAATTCCATGGCCAGGTCCTTGTTGGGGGCCCCCTTGGGGATGACGAACAGGTCGAAATCCAACACCTGGCCGTCCCATACGATCTTGAAGGGTTTGTCCTCGCCGATGGCGGCGTTGAAGATGCGGCCGTTGTAGGCGGTGGTCATGGAAACCTCGCCGTCGGCCAGCAGTTGCGGCGGCTGGGCGCCCGCTTCCCACCACACGACGTGTTTCTTGATGGTGTCCAGTTTCTTAAAGGCACGGGCGACGCCTTCGTCCGTGGTCAGCATCTTATAGACTTCGCCCGCCGGCACGCCGTCGGCCATCAGCGCCATTTCCAGGTTCGGCTTGGCCCCCTTGCGCAGGCCCCGCTTGCCGGGGAATTTCTTGACGTCGAACAGGTCGGCGATGGTCTTGGGCTCGGCCCCTTTGAACTTGGCCGCGTCGTAGGCGAACACGGTCGACCACACGATGTTGGCGACGGCGCAGTCGGTCAGGGCCCCGTCGATGAAGTCCTCGGTCGCGGGCGTGCCGTCGGGGGCCGGCGGCAACACCGCGGGGTCGATGGTTTCCAGCAACCCTTCGTCGCAGTAGCGCACGGCGTCGGAATATTCCACGTCGGCCACGTCGATGGACACGTTACCCGCCTTGACCTGCGCCTTGATGGGGGCGGCCGGGTTGGGGGCGTCGACGGATTTGATCTTGTGCCCGGTCTGGGCCATCCAGGGCTTGTGATAGGCCTCGACCTGGCTTTTTGTATAGGCGCCCCCCCAGGAAACGACGGTGATTTCCCCGGCGGTTGCGGGCTGGCCGGCCAGCACCAGTCCCGCGGCAAGGGCAACGGCGGCAATTGGTTTGAAGGCGGTCATCTTGGTCTTCTCCTGCATCCGTTAAGTCATTCGTTTCAAATGTCGATGGGATCGAGCGCGCGGCAGTCGGCGGCCTGCCAGCCGACGGTGACGGTATCCCCCATCTTGACCGATGGGCGTTCTCCGTCGTTACGCAGCTTGACCACGAAGGCATTGTTGCCGGCCACGGTCATGCGCACGCGGATATGGTCGCCGAGATAGATCAGTTCCTCGGCGCGGCCGGTCAGTCGGTTGGGCAAGCTGTCGTCCCCGGGCGCGACCAGCGCCACCCGTTCCGGGCGGATCGATAAGGTTGCTCTTTCTCCCACGCTGCCGACATTGACGGCCAGGGCCGTGACACTGCCGCCGCCATCCAGATCGACACGGCATTCACCGCCTTGGATGTCCGTTAAGCGCCCGGACAGGCGGTTGTTCTCACCGATGAACTGGGCGACGAAGGAATTGGCGGGCTTTTCATAAAGCTCGTCCGGTGTCGACAACTGTTGCACCACGCCCTGGTCGAACACGCAGATGCGGTCGGCCATGGTCAGGGCCTCGGCCTGGTCGTGGGTGACATAAACAACGGTGACGCCCAAGTTGTCGTGGATGTGCTTGATTTCGTACTGCATTTGCTCGCGCAATTGCTTGTCCAAGGCCCCCAGGGGCTCGTCCATCAGGATCAGGTCCGGCTCGAACACCAGGGCGCGGGCGACGGCCACGCGTTGCTGCTGACCGCCGGACAGTTGCGCCGGGCGGCGGTTGCCGAAATCGGGCAGTTCGACCATTTCCAGCGCGCGGGCGACCTTGGCCGCGATCTCGGCCTTGGGCATGTTGCGCACGCTTAAGGGAAAGGCCAGGTTTTCCGCCACGGTCATATGCGGAAACAGGGCATAGTTCTGAAACACCATGCCAATGCCCCGCTTGTGGGGCGGCACGGCGTTGATGGGCTGGTCGTTCAGGTAGATTTCGCCGTGGGTCGCCGGCTCGAACCCGGCCAGCATCATCAGGGAGGTCGTCTTGCCCGATCCCGACGGTCCCAGCATGGTCAGGAATTCGCCCCGGGCGATGTCCAGGTTCAGGTCCTTGATGACCAGGGTTTCGCCGTCATAACTCTTCTGAACATTCTCAAAGCGAACACTGGCGCCCGTGCCGCCGGTGGCGGGGGCGTCTGTTCCTGTTGGTTCGCTGCTGCGTTGAATATTCAATACCGATCCGTACGGTCTGTTTCCGCGGTCAAAACCTTTAGATATGCCGTGATCCCGGCCAGGGTAGAGGACCGGACCGCAGCCCGCAACCGCCCGCCGGGGGAAAACCGGCCCGGGGCGCGGAAATCCGCCGCATGCGTTGACAAAGGGGGCGTAATGCCTATACTCCCGCGCTTCCTTTCCGGGAACGTGGATGTCGCTGCATATCGGGCCCATCCCGCCCCCTCCTGAAGTCCATAAGGGCCAGGGAGGGATCAAGGCCTACCGGGACAACGTAGACCGCCGCGGCGATAAAAACCGGCCGCCGGCAAAGCAAAAAGGACTGATAAGTCATGTCGAAGCGTCTTGCCTCGAAGTACAAGATTAACCGCCGCCTGGGCGAAAACCTTTGGGGTCGCCCGAAAAGCCCCGTCAACACCCGCGAATACGGCCCCGGCCAGCACGGCCAGCGCCGCAAAGGCAAACTGTCGGACTTCGGTATTCAGCTGCGCGCCAAGCAGAAGCTGAAAGGCT
>DNMS01000353.1:915-4577 GCA_003488105.1 Rhodospirillaceae bacterium | reverse complement strand
TAAAGGCGCTGGCGCTTCGGCCGCACCAGGGGGGCACCGGACAGGGAGGCGACCACCGTGAACACCAAGGCTCCGATCATCCAGGGCAGCGGCATGTGCAGTTCATGGAACAGGACGCCACCGGCCCCGCCCAGGGCCAGGGTCAGCACCATGCGCAGCGGGCGGGTCTTCGGATTGCCTTCCGTCTCCGGGCCGGGGCCGGTGCTTTCCGGGTCGTTCTCTGTGTCGTCTGAAGCGGGTGCGGGGGCTTTGTCGTCAGCGGTCACGGTTCGAACTGCTCCTTGAGGATGCGTTCTTCCAGGTTATGTTCGGGATCGAACAGCAGCTCAAGGCGGTGGCTGTGGTCTTGATGGATTTCCACCCGTTTGACGTCGCGGACTTCGGTGTAATCGGCAGTGGCGCTGACGGGTCTTAACTCGGGCTGGAGGATCTCGAACGCGATCTCTGCCTTCCGCGGCAGCAGTGCGCCGCGCCAACGCCGGGGCCGGAACACGGAAATGGGGGTCAGCGCCAAAAGGTCCGCCCCCATGGGGATGATCGGGCCATGGGCCGACAGGTTGTAGGCGGTGGAGCCCGCGGGCGTGGCGACCAGAACGCCGTCGCAGATCATTTCATCCAGACGCGCGATGCCGTCGATGAAGATGCGGATTTTCGCCGCCATGCGCGATTCCCGCAGCAACGACACCTCGTTGATGGCAAGCGCCGTGGTGGTGTTGCCGTTGACGTCCGTCGCCGTCATTTTCAGGGGGCGCAGGCTGACCGGTTGGGCACGGGCGATGCGCTCGGGCAGGCCCTCGGTCAGGTATTCGTTCATCAGGAATCCGACCGTGCCCCGGTTCATGCCGTAGATCGGCGTGCCGCTGCCGATGGCGCCGTGCAGGCTTTCCAGCATGAAGCCGTCACCGCCGAGCGCCACGATCACCTCGGCCGCGTCGGCCGGTATGTTGCCGTAGCGATGGGCCAGGTGCTTGAGCGCTTCCTGGGCCTCCGGCTGCTGCGCGGCGACGAAGGCGATTTTCGAGACGGGGCGGGCGTTGGTCATGGCGGTCTTTGAAAAATCAGGGAACTTTCCGCAACTTAGCCGCTTAAGGGTGGTTGCGGAAGCCTCGCGGTAAATTCATACTCCCCGGTATGTCCCGCGCCTATAAACCCGACGAAACCCGGCGGCAGATCCTTGAAGCCGCCTATGGGGTCATCCACCGCCACGGCTTCCAGGCCGCGGGGCTGAACGACATTCTTGCCATGACCGGTGTCACAAAGGGGGCGATGTACCACCATTTCCCCAATAAGATGGCGCTCGGCTACGCCGTGGTGGACGAGAAGGTGAAAGCTTACCTTGAGGATTGGTGGCTGGTCCCCCTGGACGCTGAGGGCGAAGACGACCCTTTGGCCGCCATCGCCCGCACCATCCAGGACAACATGACGGGCCGGGTGCCGGACATTCACTTGCTGGGCTANNGGTCCCGGCCATTCACCTGCTGGGCTGTCCCTTGAACAACCTGGCGCAGGAAATGTCGCCCATCGACGGCGGGTTCCGGCAACGGGTGGAGGAGCTTTACCGCGCCTGGCGCCGGCGGCTGTCGCGCGCCCTCACGCGCGGCCAGCATTCCGGCCGGGTCAATGCGGCGGCCGATACGGACGAAGCCGCGACCCTGATCGTCGCCGCCATCCAGGGCGCGTTCAGCCAGACCAAATCGGCGCAATCCATGGCGCCGTTCCACGACTGCATGGCCGGGCTGAACCGGTATTTGATGGGGTTGCGGGCGTAACGGCGGGCTCTAGAGATTCTGCGCCACATCCATCCGCTGGTGCAGGATGCGGATGACGTCGATGCCGTCGGCAGTCTCGGACATTTTGTAGAAGATGACGTGTGACCCTGTCGGCTGCCTGCGGTATCCCGGACGAATGTCGTCGCAGGCTTGGCCGCGTTCCGGTTCAGCGGCAAGGAATTCCAGGGCTGATTGCAGGGAACGGAGATAGGTTTCCGCCTGCGCCATCCCCCAACGATTTGCCGTGTAATCCCAGATTTCGCCGAGGTCGCGTCCGGCGCGGGGCGTGAGGCGGATCACCGCCATCAGGTGCCGGGTTGTTTCTTTGCCGCGATCATGGCGTCGAAGTCGAAGGGTTCAGCGGGGCCGCTTTGTTCGCCTTCGATCAGGGCGGCGCGCAGGGTGCTTAATTGGGCTTCCCGTTCTTCCAACAGACGCAAGCCAGCACGGATCACCTCGCTTGCCGATGCGTACCGTCCCGCATCGACTTGGGAGGAGATGAAATCCGCGAAATGACCACCGAGGGCGATGGAGGTATTTTTGCTCATGATGACGCTCCGGACCTGACGGCAAAAGTACCAAAAATTGGTATTATCGTCCAGGGGACCGTATCGATCCACGTTCGATGTCTGAATCACGCGGTCGCCGAACGGACTATTCCGCCGCCGCCTTGGCCAAGGCCTGTTCCCGGCGGCGGACGCTGCGGAGCCACAGCGCCGAGAGCAAAATCACCAGGATCACCGGCAGCATGGCGTAGTTGACCCAGGCCCAGCCGAAGTAGTGATAGACGCTGCCGGCCATCAGCGACGAGATGGCAAGGCCCGTGAACAGCAGGAAGTCGTTCATGCCTTGCACCTTGGCGCGTTCGGCCGGGCTGTGGACCTCGGTGATCAGGATGGTGCCGCCGGTAAAGGTGAAATTCCAGCCGATGCCGAGCAGGATCAGCGACGTCAGGAAATGGGTAAGGGTGACCCCGTTCAAGGCGACGATGACGGAGCCGAGCAGGATGGCCGCCCCGGTGGCGATGATGCGCACGACGCCGAACCGCTTGATCAGGTGCCCGGTCAAGAATCCCGGCAGGAACATCCCGACCACATGCCACTGGATCACCAGTTTGATGTTCTCATGGCTAAAGACGACGGTCTTCAGCGTGCCCATGGTGACCGGCGTGACGACCATCAGGAAGTTCATCACCACATAGCCGAACAGGGCCGCGATCAGGGCGACGATGAAGGTCGGCGACTTCATGATGGTCCATAGCGGGCGGCCCGTGTCCGCGTATTCCTGCTTGGTCAGCCGGGGAATTTGCGCGAACAGGATGACGACGCCGGACAGCGCCGTGAACACCGCCATCATCAAAAACGCCCCCTGGAACGGTACGTCCGTTATCCAATGCTTGGCGTAAAGGGCCGTTTCCGGGCCGAGGAAGGCGCCGATGACGCTCATCGCGATGACGATGGAGACGTTGCGTTCCTTCAGGTGGTCCGGCGAAACCTCGGCCGCGGCAAAACGGTATTGCTGCGCGAAGCCGGTGTAGACCCCTGCGACCAGCAAGCCCACGTTGAACAGGAGGAAGCTGTCCAGGGCGATCGCCTGGGCGGCGATCAGTGCGCCGACACAGCCCACCGCCGAGCCGAAGGCGAAGCCCCACCGCCGTCCCCAGGCCCGCATCAGGAATGCGGCGGGCAGGGTGCCGAGCGACGTGCCGATCAGCATCATGGTGATGGGGGCCGTGGCCAAGGCGAGATCGTCGCCCAGCATCGAAATCGCGACCAGGGTCGCGGCGAAGAAGGTCAGGGTGCGGCCGCAGAAAAAAAGCGCCTGGCAAATGGCGAGAATGACGAGGTTTTTCGTGCTGTGGAGGGCGGGGGCGGGCGTGGTCATCGAACAGCT
>DNMS01000353.1:0-806 GCA_003488105.1 Rhodospirillaceae bacterium | reverse complement strand
GCCCCGCACAAGCGGGTCTATACAGGGCGCTCACCGATTACGGTCGTGCGCTCCATGTAACGGTCGGCCGCATAGTCCGATACGGCGTAATGCATCAGCGTGCGGTTGTCCCACACCAATATGTCATGTGGCTGCCAGGCATGGCGGTAGAGGAATTCGGGCTGGGTCGCATGCTTGTAGAGATGATCCAGGATCGGGCGGCTTTCTTCCGCCGTGAAGCCTTCGATATGCGAGGTGAAGCCCGGGTTGACGTAAAGCGACTTGCGTCCCGTGTCCGCATGGGTGCGCACGATGGGGTGGACGCATTGGTTGGCGCCGTCGAAATCCTTGTTGATGACGATGGGTTGGGCATATTGCGTCGCCGCCGCGACGGCGAAGTCGTGCACGGCGTTGAGACGCCCCAGCATCGCCTTCATGCCGTCGGACAGGGCGTCGTAGGCTGCCGCCATGTCGGCGAAGATGGTGTCGCCGCCGTAGGGGGGAATCTGGATGGCATAGAGGATCGAGGCCATGGCCGGGCGGTCGCGGAACGAGACGTCGGAATGCCAATAGGTGCCGGCGCCCTTGCGGCCCGTCGGTTCGCCCTTTTCATCGACCTTGTTGGACACCCGGTAGATCTGCGGGTAATCGGGATGTAGATAGCGCGAGACCGTGTCCTGCAGGGGCGGCTGGCCCTCGTCATGGAACAGGGGGCCGAACCGGCGCGAGAAGTCGATGTGTTGCTGCTGGTCGATGGATTGGTCGCGGATGACCATGAGGCCGCCCGCTTCCTGCCAGGCCTGGCGGATGTCGCCGAACAGGTTGTC
>DNMS01000340.1:3348-3649 GCA_003488105.1 Rhodospirillaceae bacterium | reverse complement strand
GCGGCCCGACGACGTGATCCGCGTGTCCGACGTCGAACGCCCGATCCTGGTCGAGCGCGGCTCCCTGGTCACGGTCACCTTGAGCCACGGCCCGCTGTCCCTGACCGCACAAGGCAAGGCCCTTGAACGGGGCGCTCTCGGCGACGTGGTTCAGATCGTCAACAAACGCTCCAAGTCCGTGTTCGAAGGCGAAATCACGGGGCCCAGCCGAGCCAAGGTGACGATGACCAGCATTCGCGAATTGGCGCAGAACGGCCAGTAACGGCACGAAAGGAATTTGCCCCTTCCCTTAAGGGGCAGT
>DNMS01000340.1:2331-3115 GCA_003488105.1 Rhodospirillaceae bacterium | reverse complement strand
CGGCCCGACTACAAGCCGGTCTCCATGCCCATGCCGGCGCCGAAGATTGCCGAACGCAACCCCAATTCGTTGTGGCGGGCGGGGGCGCGGGCCTTCTTCAAGGATCTGCGCGCCAAGCAGGTCGGCGACATCATGACCGTGCAGATGACCCTGAGCGACAGCGCGACCTTGGAAAACAAGACGGAGCGCGACCGCATCGACAATGAATCGGCGAACGTCACCAACCTGTTGGGCTTCGAGGGCGAACTGACCCGCTACCTGCCCGACGGCGTGAACCCGGCCGCCATCGCCAACTTCGGCAACACCCACGGCACGGAAGGCGACGGGTCCATCGAACGGTCGGAAGAAATCAGCCTGACCTTCGCCGCGGTCGTCACCCAGGTTCTGCCCAACGGCAACCTGGTCATCATGGGCCGCCAGGAACTCCGGGTGAACTCGGAACTGCGCGAACTCATGGTCACCGGCGTGGTGCGGCCTTCCGACATCGATTCCGACAACAAGATTTCCCATGAAAAGATCGCAGAAATGCGGGTCGCCTACGGCGGGCGCGGAACGCTGAGCGAACTTCAGCAGCCCCGCTGGGGAATGCAACTTTGGGACATCCTCTTCCCGTTCTAGAAGGAGCGGCATCTCCACCGAACGGACAAAAGTTTCCCGTTCTAGGTTCGTATGAAGAACCTGGATCAACTTCAAAGGCCGGCGCCCAGCGCCGGCCTCTTTTTTTCAGGAACTTGCTGGCGCAAGTTCACGCCCTCGCGGGCAGCTTGGGGTTGGCCGGGTCGGC
>DNMS01000340.1:0-2112 GCA_003488105.1 Rhodospirillaceae bacterium | reverse complement strand
GGTTGGCCAGGACGCGTGGTCGAGGCGAAGCCCCTGCTCCAAGCTTGGCGGCCGAAACATGGCCCCTATCCATCTTGACTTCTCCGCGCCGTTTTCCTATGGCCTTTACCATGAACACGGCCCTGCACTTCTGCGTCATTCTTCGCCGGCAGCATCCCCTCGCGGGAGGCTAGCCCCCGGCTTGGCGACGTCGCGTCCCCAGCCGTGGGGACCTGACAATGTGCCCCGCCAGACGGGGCAGACATAACCCAGACGCGACACCCGGCATTTTCAGAAATCACACGCAACGCACTCGGCGCGCCCATCCGCGCGCCGGCTTCCTTTTCAGAGGACCCTGCAATGACCTTCGAAAACGCGACACAGTCCAAGCCCCCGATTACCATCGCCCGCAGCGACCATGACCGATTGTGGGGGCTTGCCGAGGGGGTGAGCGACAGAAACCCCGACGTTTCCAGCCAGCTTCTTGCCGAACTCGACCGGGCGGACGTCGTTCCCGACGAACAAATTCAGGCGAATGTCGTCAGAATGGGCTCGACCCTGCGCTTCACCACCGACACGGGCGAAGACCGAACCATCACCCTGGTGTTCCCCAGAGACGCGGATATTTCGGCCGGTAAGGTGTCGATCCTGACACCCATCGGCGCGGCGCTGATCGGCCTGTCGGCCGGACAGTCAATCGACTGGACCGGGCGTAACGGGTATCCCCACAGGCTGGTGGTCGAAAGCGTGAACGGGATCGACAATCCCGCCTGATGCCGGCGCCGGAGAAGCCGGGGAATACGGAACAGCTGATCAATTCAGGACATAGAAAAGCCGCGCGAACCCGGCCATATCGGCCTTTCGCGCGGCTCTTTAACCCTTGCCGAGACCTTAGTCGTCCCGGTGCGTGCGCTCCATGCGCTCGTGGCGTTCCTGGGCTTCGATGCTCAGGGTCGCGATCGGCCGGGCTTCCAGACGCTGGACGCTGATCGGCTCTTCCGTTTCCTCGCAATAGCCGTAGCTGCCGTCTTCGATGCGCTTCAGCGCCTCGTCGATCTTGGAGATCAGCTTACGCGCGCGGTCGCGGGTGCGCAGTTCCAGCGCCCGTTCCGTTTCAATGGACGCACGGTCGGCGATATCGGGCTCGATGATGCCGCCTTCCTGCAGAGACTGGAGGGTTTCGTTGGATTCCTCGAGCAATTCGGCCCGCCATTTCAGGAGCTTCCGGCGGAAGTACTCCAGCATGACAGGATTCATGAAATCCTTGTCTTTCTTGGGATTATAATCTGGCGGAACAGTAATCGTCATTTCTTAGTCGTCTCCCCCGGTTAACTGCCAGGTTGCCGTTTGTCGACGGGCGCGGAATATACGGACCGGAGCGCCTAAGGGCAAGCCATCATTTATCCCGGCCTGGGGACAGGAAACCCATTGATTTCAGGGAAATAGAAGACCGCGCCCGGACGGGGCGGTTTATCGGGTCAGCTTGGCCAGTTCAACTTCGGCGCGGAGCTCGATCTCATCAATCAGGGCATTCAGCCCCGCATCGTCGGTATCCGGGCGTTTTTCGCGCAAGGCCTGCGCCAATTCGATGACCTTTTCCTTGGGCAGATTGCCCGTCAAAAGCGCCATCTGAAGATCTTCGAGACGATCAAGCAGCCGGTCGCCGCGGGCCATCAACAAGCCTTTGGAGCGGCCCTGGGTCGCGTCATCGGCCGCCTGCATGGCCAACACGGCGTCAACGCCGGCGACGGCCGAGCCCGATATGGTGCCCGCCGCCTGCTCCGCCGTGTCGGCGGTCGCCGCGCGCAAATCATCGGCGAAGGCATCCGACGACGACGCGCCCGATTTGCGCTTCGATTTGTCGACACCCTTGGCGGGACCGATATTGGAAACCTTCATTGCCTGACCTTTCCCCGCGACACCGACCGCGGCCCCGCAGTATGGCGCGCCCTTTATTGCCGGGCGGTTAATTTTTCGGAATTTCCGGATACCGCACCAGCCATCCGCCTGCGCGTCACGCAGTCTGGCCCATGAAACAGCAAAATGCCAGCCCATAGCCCGCGCCGGCGGCCCGCCACGGCGGCCTTCACAGCCCTGGTTGGACATTTTCACATCCAGCCGATACGAGAACGA
>DNMS01000209.1:3029-3505 GCA_003488105.1 Rhodospirillaceae bacterium | reverse complement strand
CAAGACCATCCAGAGGACCCATCCCATGTCATCCGATCCCGCGGCCGTTCGGCCGGCTGCTGCCCTGTCTCCCGCCCTTGCCGATCTCGCCGACCAACTCTGGGCCGCCCGCCGGGACGGTGGGACGGTCGATCTCGACGCCGTGACCTTGCCGCCGTCGTTGGACGAGGGCTACGCCGTGCAGGCGGCGGTCGATGGGGCCTGCGGCGCGCCCGTCGCAGCCTTCAAAATTGGCTCGTCCAGCAAGGCGTCCCAGGAAAAGCTGGGCACGGACGAGCCCTGGTTCGGCGCGGTGGCGCAGTCGTTCATGGCGGAAAGCGGCGCGGTGGTAGCATCCGTCGCCCATACCCTGGCGGTCGAGGGCGAATTCGCCTTTCGCCTGAGCGCCGACCTGCCGGCGCGGGCGGGCGGCTATGCGATCGGCGACGTCCGTGCCGCCGTCGACCAAGTGGCGGGCGCCATCGAGGTGGTCGGGC
>DNMS01000209.1:0-2892 GCA_003488105.1 Rhodospirillaceae bacterium | reverse complement strand
GGTGGTCGGGCGGCGGTTCGAAGGCGGGCCCGAGGGCGGCGCCATGCTGCCGCTGCTGGTCGCCGACGGCGGCGTCAACGTCGCCCTGGTCCTGGGCACGGCGAAACCGTTCACGCCCGACATGGATTTCCGCGACCACGGCGTGGTCATGCGGATCAACGATGTGGAGCGAGGCAGGGGTGTGGGGTCCATGGCGCTCGGCGATCCGCTGAATTCCCTGTTGTGGCTGGTCAATGGCCTGTCGCGGCGCGGGCGCGGCCTGACGGCGGGGCAGTGGGTATCGACCGGCACCTGCACGGGCATCGAGGCCGTGGCCCCCGGCGACCGCGCCGTGGCCGATTTCGGCGATTTGGGCGTTGTCGAGGTGACGCTGGATCGCGGATAAGAGATAAACACGACACCCTGCCCAAAGAACAAACGCAAAGAGGATACCTCCATGACACTTCCCGCTGTCGGTTTCATCGGCCTTGGCACCATGGGCCGGGGCATGGCGCTCAACCTCGTGAAGGCGGCGGAGACGGTGTTCGTCTATGACCCCGTGCCGGAGGCGCTGAAGCTTTTGACCGACGCCGGCGCTGTCGCCTGCGCCAGTCCGGCCGAGGTCGCGGAAAAGGCCGGCACGGTCATCATCTGCGTGCCCGACGCGCCGCAGGTGCGCGACGTCATGTTCGGGCCGGGCGGCAACGGCCCCGGCGGCATCGCCGACGCGGAGCGCAAGAACATCACGGTGTTGGACGCCACGACCATGAAGCGGCCCGACGCGCTCGCCATCGCCGCGGATGCGGCGGCCCGGGGCATCGCTTATTTTGATTGCCCCATTTCCGGCCTGCCCCGGCGGGCGGCGGACGGCACCCTGACCATCATGTTCGGCGGCACCCAGGATGGCTATGACGCGGCCTTGCCGTTCCTCAAGGCCTGCGGCGAGGAGATCATCCATTCCGGGCCGCTCGGCGCCGGGCAGGCCATGAAGGGTCTGAACAACGTGATCTACAACATCAATATTGCGGCCTTCTGCGAACTGCTGCCGCTCGCGCTCAAGTCGGGCATGGGGGTCGAGGCGCTGGAGAAGCTGGTGCTCACGGGGTCGTCCCGCTCCTTTGCCTCCGAACACTTCGTGCCCAAGGTGCTGAACGGCGATTTCGAGGGCGATTTCCCCATGCAGGGCGCCTACAAGGACATCCTCAACGTGCAGAGTCTGGCCAAGGATATCGACGCCGCGACGCCGTTGGCCGACGCCATGACGGCGATTTACGAGCGTGCGTTGGAGGCCGGTTACGGCCAGGGCCCGAAAAGCTCCATGATCAAGCTGTATGAAGACGATCTGGGTGTCCAGTTCCGCCGGCCGGGCAAGGATTGACCCGCCACCGGAGAAAGAAAGTCGCGGTGGCAGTAGTTCCTAATTGATATGGGTACGCAGTCGGGTAACATACAATAGAAACCAAAGGTATGCAGTGGCAGAAAACCTATCCCCCAACCTGCTGGGTAAGGTTGACCGGGCGGAGGATTTGCGATCCCCCGTCACTCGGGCGCTGTTTGAGTACTGGCAGACGAAACGTGGCGACCGCGCCCACCCGGCCTGGTCCGACATTAATCTCATGGATGTCTACAACATTGCACCGCATATCGTGGTGCGGGATGTGGTCGACGGCGGTCGTGAATTCCGCTGCCGGTATTCCGGTACGGGCCTGTCGGCGGTTCTGGGGGTCGACGGCACGGGGCAATTGATCGCCGAGACCTACCGGCGCGGGGCGGCGGGGGTTCTGACGCGCTATCAGACAGTCCTGACGGCCGGGCGTCCACTTCGCGCCGTGGCCTATGTCGAGGCCGTGGAGAAGAACCTGCCGACGGCGTTCGAATCCGTGTATCTGCCGCTTTCCGGCGCGGACGGGACCATTGGCCACATCATCGTCGCTTACGACTTCACCTACGTTCCCACGTCCGACGAGCCGCGGGCCCCCGGTAGCCCCCGTTAGGCCGCCGGGGTCTGGCGGCCCATCAGGGCACGCATCTTGTCGGCCAGCCAGCGGCAGGCGACGTAGAACGTGGGCGTGAAGATCAGGCCGAAGAACGTCACCCCGACCATACCCGAGAACACCGTCGTCCCAAGGGCCTGGCGCATTTCCGCACCGGCGCCCTCGGCGATCATCAACGGCACCACGCCCAGGATGAAGGCGAAGGAGGTCATCAGGATCGGGCGCAGACGGGTCTTGGCCGCGTTGATGGCGGCGTCGACGGCGGTCATGCCTTCTTCCTCCGCCTGTTTGGCGAATTCGACGATCAGGATGGCGTTCTTGGCCGCCAGCGCGATCAGCACGACGAAGCCGACCTGCGCCAGGATGTTGGATTCCATACCGCGCAGGTTGAGCCCGACGATCGAGGCCAGCAGGCACATGGGCACGATCAGGATCACCGCCATGGGCAGGGCCCAGCTTTCGTAAAGCGCCGCCAGCAGCAGGAACACGAACACCACCGCCAGCCCGAAGGCGAACACCGCCGTATTGCCGGCCAATTTCTGTTGCAGGGCGATTTCCGTCCATTCGTAGGAAAACCCGTCGGGCAGAACCTTGGCCGCCAGGGCGTCCATCTTGTCCAGGCTTTCGCCGGTCGAGATGCTGGGCAGCTTGGCGCCCTGGACCTCGGCGGCGGGGTAGAGGTTATAGCGCGGCACGCGGTGCGGCCCGGTGATGTCCTGGAACGTGGCGAGCGAGCCGATGGGCACCATATCGCCCTTGGTCGAGCGCGCGTAGAGCTTGGCCACGTCGCCGGGCTGGTCGCGGAATTCGCCGTCGGCCTGCGCCGTCACGCGGAAGGTTCTTCCTAAGAAGTTGAAGTCATTGACGTAGGCGGAGCCGATATAGACCTCCAGCGCCTCCAACACGTTTTCCACCGGCA
>DNMS01000148.1:4497-4720 GCA_003488105.1 Rhodospirillaceae bacterium | reverse complement strand
TCTGGTCCCGCGTCACCACCAGGGGCGGCGTCAGGGTCAACGTGTTGCCCATGGAGATTTTGAACGACAGGCCGCCCGTAAGGCAACGGTAGAGCACGTCCTCGGCGAGATCCACCGCCGGCTCCTTCCCGGCGCGGTCCATGACCAATTCGACCCCCATCAGGAAGCCCCGCCCGCGCACATCGCCGACGACGCCGAGGCGGTCCTTCATATCCTGCAGGCG
>DNMS01000148.1:0-4282 GCA_003488105.1 Rhodospirillaceae bacterium | reverse complement strand
TATCCTGCAGGCGGTCCAGGGCGTAAGCCCCCAGGGTCGCCGCGTTCTCGACCAGGTTTTCGTCTTCGATGATCTCGATGGTCGTCAGCCCGGCCCGCGTGGTCACGGGGTTTTTCTCATGGGTGTAATGGCCGAAGGCATAGTCGCCGGCGACGTCCAGCCCCGGCCGGGCGATCACGGCGGCGATGGGCAGGATGCCGCCGCCCAGCCCCTTGCCCATGACCAGGATGTCCGGCACCACGCCGTCATGGTCGCAGGCGAACATGCGCCCGGTCTTGCCCAGGCCCGTGGGGATTTCATCGAAGATCAGCAAGGCGCCCATGTCGTCGCAGGCCTGCCTAACGGCGGCCCAGAACCCCGGCGGCGGCACGAAGGGCACGGCGCGGGCCGGCTCCGCGATCACGGCGGCGACGTCGCCTTCCTTTTCCAGCACGTAGCGCACCATATTGGCGCAGGTCATCTTGCACAGGTCCAGGTTCGGCTGGCCGTCTGTTTCGGGATAGCCGTAAGGGCAGCGGTAGCAGGCGAAGGGCGCGACGTGTTCCGTGCCCGCCAACAGCGGGCCGATCAGGTTCGATCTGAACAACTGTTCCCCGCCGACCGACGACGCCCCGAACCCGGCCCCGTGAAAAGCGTCCCAGAACGACACGGTCTTGAACCGCCCGGTCGCGGCGCGGGCCAGCTTCAACGCGACCTCGACCGCGTCGGACCCGCCCGTGGTGAACAGCACCTTGGACAAATCGCCGGGCGCGATGTCGGCCAGCTTGCGTGCCAAGGCCGTCGCGGGCTCACACGTAAATCGACGGGGCGCGAAGGGCAGCGCGTCCATCTGGTCGGCGATGGCCTTTTTCAGGCGCGGATGGCCATAGCCGATGTGGTGCACGTTGTTGCCGTGGAAATCGAGATAGCGCCGTCCCTCGGCATCCTCGATCCACGGCCCCTCGGCCTTTGTGATCACCGACAGGCAGGGCGTGGACACGGACTGATGCAGAAACAGCGCCGCATCCTCGGCAAGCTGTGCCTGCGACGCCGCCCCCAGGGCCCCCGCCGCCCAGTCGCGGCGCCGGGGCGAGGCGTTGCTTTCGCCCTCGGACAGGGCCGGCGTGAACTCGCTTTCGAAGGGCATGGGACGGCGCTCTGTCAGGGGTTGCGGTCGGGGGAGTCTCGCCATCGGCGGACCCATACGTCAAATCGCTAATGCCGATAGAATTTATCGGCGGAGTCTATGGCGAGACCACGCCGAAGAATTTTCGTGACGCGCGCCTTGACCTTCCAGTAACTGGAAGCCTTATGTAAGGGGTCATGATGACCCCATGGGCCTGCCGCCCGTGCCGCAACCGAAGGTTTTCCGCCATGTCCGCACATTCACACGCCCCCTCCGACACGCCGAAAAGCGGCGCTTCCTGCTGCGGCGGGGGTCATGATCATGGCGCCGAGACCGCCAAGGACCCCGTCTGCGGCATGACCGTGACCCTGGGCATGGGCAAGCCGACCTTCGACCACGGGGGGGAGACCTATCATTTCTGCAATCCCGGCTGCCGCGCCAAGTTCCAGGCCGACCCGGATCATTACCTGTCCGGCGCCCACAAGAAGCAGGCCGAGGCCATGCCCGCCGGCACCCAATACACCTGCCCCATGCATCCGGAAATCATCACCGACAAGCCCGCCGACTGCCCGATCTGCGGCATGGCGTTGGAGCCCATGGGCGTGCCCACGGGCGACGCAGGCCCCAATCCGGAACTGGTCGATTTCACCCGCCGGTTCTGGGTCGGCGCGGTGCTGACCGTCCCGATCCTGATCCTGACCATGGGCCCGATGTTGGGCCTGGGCATCCGCGATGCCCTGGGCGAACGCACCGCACAGTGGATCGAATTGGTCCTGGCGACCCCGGTAATTCTGTGGTCGGGCTGGCCGTTCCTGGTGCGCGGCGTCAAATCGGTGCGCTCGGGAAACCTCAACATGTTCACCCTGATCGCCCTGGGCGTCAGCGCCGCCTACCTGTTCAGCATCGTCGCCGTGCTGGCCCCCGGCATCTTCCCCGACGGGTTCCGCGATGCGGGTGGGCACGTCGGCGTGTATTTCGAGGCCGGGGCGGTGATCGTCGTGCTGGTCCTGCTCGGCCAGTTGATGGAACTGGGTGCGCGCGACCGCACCGGCGCCGCGATCCGCGCCCTTCTCGACATGGCCGCAAAGACCGCGCGGCGCATCGACGCCGACGGCAAGGAGACAGAGGTGCCGCTTGAAGACGTCAAGGCCGGCGACCATCTGCGTGTCCGGCCCGGCGAAAAGGTGCCGGTCGACGGCGTGGTGCTGGAAGGCCGTTCGTCGCTCGACGAATCGATGATTTCCGGCGAACCCCTTCCCGTCGAGAAAACCGAAGGCGATGCCGTCACCGGGGCCACCCTCAACGGTACGGGCAGCCTGATCATGGAGGCACAGCGCGTCGGCGCCGACACCATGCTGAGCCAGATCGTCGAGATGGTCGCCAATGCGCAACGTTCGCGCGCGCCGATCCAGAAGGTCGCCGACAGCGTCGCCGGCATCTTCGTGCCGGCGGTGGTCGCCGTCGCGGTCATCGCCTTCATCGCCTGGTCGATCTGGGGACCGGCTCCGGCCCTGGCTTACGGCTTGGTCGCCGCCGTCGCCGTGCTGATCATCGCCTGCCCCTGCGCGCTGGGCCTCGCCACGCCCATGTCGATCATGACCGCCACGGGCCGGGGGGCGCAGGCGGGTGTGCTGATCCGGAACGCCGAGGCGCTGGAGCGCTTCGCCAAGGTCGATACCCTGATCGTCGACAAGACCGGTACCCTGACCGTCGGCAAGCCGAAGCTGGTCGCCGTGCTGCCGGAGCCGGGGCATGACGAAGCCGACGTCCTGCGCCTGGCCGCCAGCCTGGAACGGGGGTCCGAGCATCCGCTTGCCGAGGCCATCGTCACCGGCGCGGAAGACCGCGACATCACCCTCGCCAAGGCCGACGACTTCGAAGCCGTCACCGGCAAGGGCGTCACCGGCACCATCGACGGCAAGCAGGTTGCCCTGGGCAATGCCCGACTGGCTGCCGACCTGGGCCTGGACGGCGATGCCCTGTCGGCCACGGCGGACGCGCGGCGCGACCAGGGCGAGACGGTGATGTTCGTCATCGTGGATGCGAAGATCGCCGGCCTGATCGCCGTCGCCGATCCGGTCAAGGACACCACGGCGGATGCCATTCAGGCGCTGCACGCCCAGGGCTTCCGCATCGTCATGGCGACCGGCGACAACGCGCGCACCGCCCGGGCCGTGGCGGCCAAGCTCGGCATCGACGAGATCCGCGCCGACGTCCTGCCCGAGGACAAGGCCCGCATCGTCAAGGACCTGCAGGCCGAGGGCCGGAAGGTCGCCATGGCCGGCGACGGGGTCAACGACGCCCCCGCCCTGGCCCAGGCCGATGTCGGCATCGCCATGGGCACCGGCGCCGACGTGGCCATCGAAAGTGCCGGCATCACCCTAATCAAGGGCGACCTGAACGGCATCGTGCGCGCGCGGAAACTGGCCCGCGCGACCATGCGCAACATCAAGCAGAACCTGTTCTTTGCCCTGGTCTACAACGCGCTCGGCGTGCCGGTCGCGGCGGGGGTTCTCTATCCCGTGTTCGGCATTCTGCTGTCGCCCATGGTCGCCGCCGCCGCCATGAGCCTGAGTTCCGTTTCCGTCATCACCAACGCGCTCCGTCTGCGCAGGGTCAGGATCGAGGAGGATTGAGCCCATGAATATTGGTGAAGCGGCCAAGCAGTCCGGCCTGCCGGCCAAGACCATCCGCTATTACGAGGAAATTTCCCTGGTCGTGCCGGGGCGCAGCGACAACGGCTACCGCACCTATTCACCGACCGACGTGCACAAGCTGCAATTCGTGCAGCGGGCGCGCGGGCTCGGCTTTTCCGTCGAGGACTGCCGCGCCCTGCTGTCGCTGTACGAAGACGACCACCGGGCCAGCGCCGACGTGAAGGCGATCGCCACGGAACACCTTTCCGAGATCGAGGCCAAGATTGCCGAGCTCAAGGCCCTGCACAAGACCCTCAAGCATCTGGTCGATCATTGCCACGGCGACGACCGCCCCCATTGCCCGATCATCGACGATCTGGCGGGACCGGACCATTGACCGTGGGGCGCACCAAGCTTTTGGGGGCCGCTGGCGTGTTGGCCGCCATCGCGCTCGGCAGTGCCGTCTGGCTGGGCTTGGCCCCAGACGACGGCACGGTCGAGCTGCGGCCCGGCGACGCGGCGACCGTCGCCATGGGCAAAA
>DNMS01000199.1:2250-9723 GCA_003488105.1 Rhodospirillaceae bacterium | reverse complement strand
GGCGCGACGCCGACCCTGACGCCGGAACAGCAAGCCGCCCATCCGGACGTGATCCATCCCGTGGTCCGCCCGCACCCCAAGACCGGCGTGCCGATCCTTTACGTCAATCCGGGCTATTCCATGCGCATCAACGAACTGGAGCAGGCGGAAAGCGACGACCTTTTGGCCGAACTGTTCGAGCACGCCCTGAAACCCGAATTCCAGTACCGCCACAAATGGACCCTGAACAGCCTGGTCGGCGTCGACAATCGTTCCAGCATGCATTGCGCGGTCGATGACTATACCGAGCCCCGGCGCATGCTGCGTATGATCGTCGGCTGCACGGACGGGCGGAAAGGGCAAGTCGCCGCATGACGAAGGTCCTGTTCGTCAACGGCACCCTGATGCGCGGGCTGGCCTTGAACGGCAATCTCGAGGGCGCGGCTTTCCTGGGCGAAGCCCGGACCGTGCCCGAATACCGGCTTCATTCCATCGGCGATATCCATCCCGGCATGTACAGGGTGGGCGAGGGCGGGATTTCCGTCCCCGGCGAGATTTATGAAATGAGCGACGAGATTTGGGCCAAGGTCGAAGCCGGGGAGCCGCCGGGGCTGTACTGCGGCCCGGTGGAACTGGACGACGGGCGGATTTTGGATGGAATCCTCTATCCCCGCGAGATGGCGGAAGGCAAACACAAGGACATTTCCGAATTCGGCGGGTGGCGGGAATACGCGGCGACGCTCGGTTTCTGAGGCCGTTGGAAATTCCGCGGCCAAAGCCCTTGCGGCGGCCGCCCGGCAGCCTAGATATCTTCCAGAATTTCGGCGTTCCCATGGGGGTGCGCCTTTTCTTGGGCTAAGGACAAATCGATGCTGCGGATTCTGCTGTTTCTCGGCACCAACCTGGCGATCGTCGCACTGATCAGCCTGACCTTTCGCCTGCTCGGGCTGGATGGCTTGCTGCAGGCCAATGGCGTCGACCTGAACATCAACGCGCTGATCGTCTATTCCGCCGTCATCGGTTTTTCCGGGGCGCTGATCTCCCTGTTCCTGTCCAAGACCATGGCCAAGGCCGGGATGGGGGTGAAGGTCATCACCCGGCCCGCCAACCCGACGGAACAATGGTTGGTCGATACAGCCGCCCGGCAGGCCAAACAGGCCGGTATCGGCATGCCCGAGGTCGGCATCTTCGACCACGGCTCGCCCAACGCCTTTGCCACGGGCTGGAACCGCAACAACGCCCTGGTCGCCGTCTCCACGGGCCTGCTCAACACCATGGACCGGAAAGAGGTCGAGGCCGTGCTGGGCCACGAGGTCGCCCATGTCGCCAACGGCGACATGGTGACCCTGACCCTGATCCAGGGCGTGGTGAACACCTTCGTCATCTTCCTGTCGCGCATCGTCGGCCATCTGGTCGACCGCCTGGTGTTCAAGGTCGAACGCGGCCACGGCCCGGCGTTCTGGATCGTCTCGATGATCGCGCAGTTCGTGTTCGGCATCGCCGCCATGATGATCGTCATGTGGTTCTCGCGCTGGCGCGAGTTCCGCGCCGACAAGGGCGGAGCGGAACTGGCCGGCCGGCGCAACATGATCAACGCGCTGAAGGCCCTGCAGGCGGCCCATGACACGCCGCCCATGCCCGACGAGATGAGGGCCTTCGCCATCAACGCCGGGCGCATGCAGGCGGCGTTTGCCAGCCACCCGCCGCTCGCCGAACGCATCCGGGCGCTGGAGGAGGCCATGGAAGGCGCCGACGCCCAGCCGGCGCCCCCCCGGCGGCCCTGGCGCTGACGCGGCTATCCGCGGGTCCGAAGCGGGATCGCCAGCGGTCGCACCGGCGCGCCGGTCGCCCCCCGAAGCTTCAGGGGCGCGGCGACGAACAGGAATTCGTACACGCGCTCCCGGGCGAGTTCCTCCAGCCATAGCAGTTCGAGGAACGGCACGCCTTTCTCCGCCAGGAGGTAGGTATGGACCGGCGCGAAGTTCTGCGGGTCCCGGGATGGGAAACTCTCCAGGCCGAAATTGTCGGCGCCCAGCAGCATGACCTTCTGATCCTCGACCAGCCAGCGCGCGGCCTCCAGACCGAGGCCGGCCTGATTGAACAACTGCAGCTTGGCGCGGTCGGGCCACAGGGTCATCAGTCCCGTGCGCAACAGAACCACGTCGCCCGGCGACAGCGTCGTGCCCTGACGGGCGAGGGCTGCCTTCAGATCGTCGACGGTGACCGCGTAGGACGCCGGCAGGTGCCGCAGATTCCTGGCCCCCGCCAGGTCGATCATCACGCCGCGGGCGACAATGGGCGGGACCTTCTCTGCCCCCGACTTGGCCCAGCCGTGCGCGTTCAGGGCCGTGTCGGCGGACACGCCGTTCCATATCCGGCCGTGCAGGCCGAAGTGGCTCAGCATGTCCAGATGGGTGCCCGTGTGGGTGTTCATGGACAAGGCGTCGCTTGAGTGGGCGACCCGCTCGCCCGCGCGTCTGGCGGGAACATGGGTCATCCAGAACTGGTAGGCGGGATCGCCGAAGGCGGCGCTGCAGCAGTCGGGCATGCCGACGAACAGGTCGACGCCCAGGTCGTAGACCTTGCCGCCCGCCGCGCGGCGCAGGGCCTCGCCGCGGGACTCCTCGGTCATCATGTTCAGGCTGCCGATCTCGTCGTTTGGGCCCCAAGGGCTTACGCCCGGCCGGTCGCCGGCGGTCGATTGCAGGCTCGCGGTAAGGCACAGAAGGGCGGCCGCGGCGCAGCTGCGCGCCGCGCGGGTCATCAGTCTCGTCATGTTGTTTCCTTGTCTTGGTCGGGTGGGCGGGGGCCGGTCAGTCCGCGAGGAAGGCCAGCCGCGGATCGGTCTTGTTGGGGGTGATTTCCAGGATCTCGGCAGTCACCACTTTCTCGGCGACGAAGGGATCGTCCTCGACCCGGCGGCGCAGGTCGTCCGGGGATGCGGCTATGGCGAGGATCGCCCCGCCGGCGTTGGGCTGAAGGCTGCCGACCAGGAGGAACGCGCCGTCGTCGAGGCCGCGTTTGATCCAGGCATTGTGGCCGTCCATGAATTCCTTCGCCCGTGGCTTGTTCTCCGCGAAGCGGAGCAGGATGATGAACATCGATAGGTCTCCTTTGCGATTGGTGGCGGCACGCTAATTCGAATAAGTGCCAAAATTTGTCACCAAAAGTGATAAGATGACGCATGACCGTCCGCAGCCGTCAGGACGCGCTGGTCCGCCACCTCCGCCGCAGCGGCCATGCCAGCGTCGATACACTCGCCCGCGCCGTGGGGGCCTCGCGCCGCACGGTGCTGCGCGACGTGGCGGCGTTGCGCGACCAGGGCTTCGTCATTCATTCCGAGGCGGGCCGGGGCGGGGGGCTGTCGCTCGATCCCTCGTCCGTGCAGCTGACGGCCCGGCTTTCGGCGGACGAGGTTTTCGCGCTGCTGGTCAATGTCGCCGTCATGCGGGCGTCGGGCACGCTGCCGTTCGGTGGGCTTGCCGACGCCGGTCTCGCCAAGATCGAACGCGCCTTGCCGCCGGACCGGGTCCGGGACCTGCGCGACATTCTCGCCCGCCTTTACATCGGCCCGCCGGCCTGGCCCCGGCTTCGGGACTCTTTGGGGCCGGTCGAGCCCGGTCTGCTTCCCGAGTTCGAACGAGCGTTCATCGATCTCAACCGGCTGCGCTTCGACTACGTCGACCGCCACGGGACGTCGTCCAGGCGCGAAATCGAACCCCAGGCGCTGCTGGTCCGCCCGCCCGTGTGGTACGTGGTCGGCTTCGATCCCGCCCGCGACGATTTCCGCAACTTTCGCATGGACCGCATCCGCAACGCGGAACGCGACGGCGGCACCCGGTTCCGCCGCCGCGCCCTGCGGCTTGAAGACAACGTCTGCCTGGTGGCCGAGGCACCGCATTCCTGAAACGACGAAGGGCGGCCCGATCGGCCGCCCCCCGCGTGTTCGATATCCTGAACAGGCTTATTTGCCGAATTTCATTTCGTCGCCCGGCTGCATGACCACGACCTCGGTCTTGTCGCCCATGTCGGCCAGATGCTTCTTCAGTTCGTCCGGCGTGCCCTTCAAGGGCGGGAAGGTGCCGTAGTGCATGGGCATCACGGTCTGGGGCTTGAGGAACTTGGTGATGGCGTAGGCCGCGTGGCGGGGGTCCATGGTGAACCAGCCGCCGATGCAGATCAGCACCAGGTCCGGCTTGTACAGGTCCTGGATCAGTTCCATATCCTTGAACACGCCGCTGTCACCCGTGTGATAGATGGTATAGCCGTCTTCCAGCGTGATCACGTAGCCTGCAGGCTCGCCCCCCGGATAGATGCCTTCCTTGCCGTCGGCGTCCTTGCTGACAATCTCCGACGAATGTTCGGCATGGGTCATGGTCACCGTGATGTCCGGGCCGATGGGGGTGATCGGGCCCGACTTGTTGAAGCGGACCAGTTGCTTGCCGTCGACCATGCCGAGAATGCGCAGGGTATGGCCCATGTCGGCGTTCACGCCGACCTTGGCGCCGGTCATCTTGGCCAGTTCCGCCGTGTCGCCCAGGTGGTCGCCGTGCCCGTGGCTGACCAGGATCAGGTCGACGTTGCCGATTTTCGACAGGTCCTTGTCGGCGGCGGGCGTTTTCGGGTTCTTGGTGATGAAGGGGTCGATCACGATCACCTTGCCGCCCGGCGTCTTGATGCGGAAAGCGGCCTGGCCGTACCATTTGACCTCGGCCGCCTGGGCGTCCTTGGCCGGGCCGGCGGCCCAGGCGAAACCGGCGACCAGCGCGCCGATCACGGTCGTCGTCAGTAAGCGTTTCATGACTGAATGTTCTCCCGAAAGGGCAGGGGATATCCCCGCGTGAGGCAGAGCCTGCCATAGAACCGGAACGCCGCAAAGGCCCCTTCATAAGGCTTGACGTATATGGAACAAAATGCGAACAAATAGAACCAAACGGAGGAGGGTTCCATGACGGTGACGGGTGAAGACGGGCGCAAGCGCTGCCGCTGGGTCGGCCAGGGCAAGGACTTCTACGAGGCCTATCACGACGCCGAGTGGGGCGTGCCCGTGCACGACGACCGCCATCATTTCGAGATGCTCAATCTGGAGGGCGCCCAGGCGGGATTGAGTTGGGAAACGATCTTAAAAAAACGCGATAACTACAAGAAATTATTTGATGATTTTGATGTCGATAAATGCGCCAAGCTGACCGACGCCAAACTAGAAAAGATCCTTACCGACCCCGGCATCATCCGCAACCGGCTGAAGGTCTACGGCGTGCGCAAGAACGCCGTGGCGTTCCTCGAGGTGCAAAAGGAATTCGGCTCCTTCGACGCCTACGTCTGGGCCTTCGTCGGCGGCAAGCCTCTCGACGGTCGGCGCAAGGCCATGAGCGATGTGCCGGGCAAGACGGAGATTTCGGACGCCCTTTCCAAGGACCTGAAAAAGCGCGGCTTCACCTTCGTCGGCTCGACCATCGTCTACGCCTACATGCAGGCGGCCGGGCTGGTGAACGACCATGTGGCGGACTGCTTCCGCTATCGGCCGTGCAAGGCGCTGGCGGATTAGGGCGCGTCAGCCGTCATGGCGGTGGCTGCCGGGCAGGACCGGCAGGGACGGGTCGAGAGGGCTCCAGACCAGCCTGCCGTTTCCCCAGATGTGGTCATAGGGCGTGACCTTCTCCGGCGTGTCCAGCGACGCGGCCGTGACGTCGATGTCCACGTCTTCTTCGTCTTCGTGCTGGAAACTGAGGCTGGTGCCGCAATCCAGGCAGAAGCCGCGTTTGACTTTGGGGGAGGAGACGTAAAAGGCCGGCGGCTCCGTGGTCCATTGAAACCCGCCCGGGGGTACGGTCACCCAAGTGACCAACGTGCCGCCCGAGGCCCGGCGGCAGCTTTCGCAGAGGCAATGGGTGGCGGTGACCGGCTTGGTGATTTCGTAGCGGTGGCGACCGCACAGGCAGCCGCCCTCAAGCGTCTCGGTCATGACGGGGTTCCTTCTCCGATGCGCCGGGAAGGCTAGCGTCGGGGGCCCGGTTGCAACAAACGGGAAATTCTTATCGTTCGATAAGCTGGGCTCAGTCCGCCAACTCGTGTGGTCCGAGGTCTTTCCTTACCCGGCGGCGGGGGTATTCACCGCCAGGAAATCGCGGATGTGGTTGAGGGCCAGGGCGATTTTGCGGTCGTTCTCTTTCCAGGGATAGAGGCTCACTTGCGCGTTGGGCGCCAATAATGCCGTCTCCATCGCTGTCGCGTAGGGATGGGCCGGGATGTCGTCCGGAAGCACCAGGACAGGTGTTTGGCAATTGCGCACGAAATCGCGGTCGACGGTGAACACGAAATCGGCGCGCTTCGTGTACATGGTGTCGAGGAATTCCGTGATCATGTCCGGGGTGATGTCGGGCCGCTGTTTCATGAACGTCGGCGCCCAACCCTTGAGGGCGTTTTTGACGTAGATGTCGGGATGGCTCGAGGTATAGCCGCTGGGGTGCACCAGGGTCGCCGCGACGACCCGGTCGCCGACATGCTTCAATAGGTTCCAGATCATCGGCCCGGCGATGCAGAATCCCATGACCAGGAACCGGTCGATGCCGAGATGGTCCAGCAACGCCAGCTGATCGTCGACGAAGCCGTCCCAGGTGCGTTCGATTTCCAGCGGCCCCGCTGTCCCGCCATTATTCGCGTTCCGCAGATCGAGCGCGATCACGCGATAGGTGTCGCTGAATTCCTGAAGCGGATCGAAGGGATGATTGGCAAGCCCGGCGATCGTCGCATTCAGGCCCCCACCGGGAAGGACCAACAGGGGAAAGCCGGAACCGGCTTCCTCGTAATGGATCGTCACGGGGCCGTTCTTGAATGTCGGCATGTGCGCTGTTCCCTATTGCGTGGTCAATCCGCCAACTCGATCCACACCGGCGTGTGATCCGAGGGCTTTTCCTTGCCGCGGGGCGTCTTGTCGATGTCGCAGGCGACCAGCCGGTCCGCCGCCTGGGGTGACAGCAAATGGTGGTCGATGCGCAGCCCGTTGTCTTTCTGCCAGGCCCCGGCGGTGTAATCCCAATAGCTGTACTGATGCACACCCGGGTTGATGGCCGTGAAGGCTTCGGTCAAGCCCAGGTTCAAAAGCGTGCGGAACCGGGCCCGGCTTTCCGGGCGGCACAGTGCATCATCGGCGAATTTCACCGGGTCGTAGACGTCGGCGTCCGTCGGGCAGATGTTGTAGTCGCCGCCCAGGACGACCGCGTCTTCGGTCTTCAGCAGGTCCTTGGCATGGGCGACCAGCCGGTCCATCCAGCCCAGCTTGTAGGTGAACTTCTCATGATCGCCGCCATTTTCGTCACGGGTCGGATTGCCGTTGGGCAGGTAGATGGAGGCGACGCGAACGGGCCGCGCGCCGCTGTCGATCACGGCCTCGATATAGCGGGCTTGTTCATCGCTGTCGTTGCCGGGAAGGGCCGTTCGTTCGACCTCCATCGGATGTTTCGACAGGATAGCGACGCCGTTGTAGGTCTTCTG
>DNMS01000199.1:0-2047 GCA_003488105.1 Rhodospirillaceae bacterium | reverse complement strand
GGCTGAAACTCGGCCAGCCATTCCTGCACGCGCGGCAGGCGGGCCTTCACCGAATTGACGTTCCAAGTTGCTATTTTCATGGCCAGGTCGCGATCTTCAAGGCTCAGGCACTCCTAATGAAAAAAGGCCCGCGAATGCGCGGGCCTCTCTCGTAACACGAAACGCCTGAGGCGGTTAAACCCCGAATGAGGAACCGCAGCCGCAGGTCACGTTGGCGTTGGGATTGGCCATCTGGAAGTAAGAGCCGATGAGGTCTTCCTTGAAGTCCAGTTCCGAGCCCTTGAGCAGATCGAGCGAGGTTTCATCGACCACGACCTTGACGCCGTTTTTCTCGAAGATCAGGTCGTCGTCGTTGACCGTTGCGTCCAGTTCGAAGCCGTAGGAAAAGCCGGAACAGCCGCCCGCCGAAACCGCGACGCGCAGCATCAGGTTCGGGTTGCCGTCCATGTCCTTCAATTCGCCGATGCGCTTGGCGGCGCTGTCGGAGATCAGGATGCGTTCCTCGGGTGCCAATTGTGTGCCGTCCGGCATGGCGAAAATCCTTAAATGCGTGGTGGGTACAGGTTGCCCTGAATCTAGGCGTCCCGGCGTGAAAATTCAATGCCGGCGCGCGCAGACGCCATCGTCATTTTTTCTTGTGGGCTACGGGCTTCCTGGCGGCGCGGGTTTTCAGGAAATGGTCGATCCCCGCCTGGGCCACGTCCATGTCCTGTTCCGGCGCGCCGCCGGACACACCGATGCCACCGACCACGTCGCCGCCGACCACCACGGGCCGGCCGCCGCCGACCAGGGAAAACCGCCCGCCCAGCGCCTGCTGGATGCCGAAGGTCAGTTGGCCGGGCAGGGCGGCGGCGTTGTACTCGTGGGTCGCCTTGCGCGAGACCGCCGCCGTGGTTGCCTTTTCCACGGCCAGGGTGGTGCTCAGGATCTTGCCGCCGTCCATGCGCTCGAAGGCGATCAGGTGGCCCGATTCGTCGACCACGGCGATGACCATGGGCACCTTGATCGCGTTGGCGCGCTTTGTCGCCCCCCGGATCAGCAGGCGCGCGTCGTCCAGGGACAGTCTTTTGATTTCAAGCATGTCGGCGTCCTCCTCTCCCGGTTATAATCGGGCCGTTCCGCCATGCAACGACTTTCACCCCGGCCACGGCAGGAGGAAACCATCGACACCCACCGGCGATCCCTCGATTCCGCCTTTCCCCTGGCGGCCTATGCCTGCCGGTCGGAGGCCTCGCGCGGGCGCCTGCATGCGGAGGGCGAAAGTGCGACCCGCGGCGCCTTTCAGCGCGACCGCGATCGCATCATCCATTCCGTGGCCTTCCGTCGGCTGGCCTACAAGACCCAGGTGTTCGTCAATCATGAGGGCGATTTCTTCCGCACCCGGCTGACCCATTCGCTCGAGGTCTCGCAGATCGCGCGCTCCATCTGCCGCTATCTGCATTTGAACGAGGACCTGGGCGAAGCCCTGGCCCTGGCCCATGATCTGGGCCATCCGCCCTTCGGCCATGCCGGGGAGGATGCCTTGAAAGAGGTCATGGCGCCCTACGGCGGGTTCGATCACAACGCCCAATCCCTGCACGTGGTGACCAAGCTGGAGGAACGCTATCCCGGTTGGGACGGCCTGAACCTGACCTGGGAAACGCTGGAGGGCGTGGTCAAGCACAACGGCCCGCTGGTCAATTCCGGCAACCTGCCGCTGCCCCGGGCCATCGCCGAATATCAGGAACTTCAGGATCTGGAACTGGATACCTACGCCGGGGCCGAGGCCCAGGTCGCCGCCATCGCCGACGACATCGCCTATAACAACCACGACATCGACGACGGGCTGCGCGCCGGGCTGTTCACCATCGACGACCTGGCCGACGTGCCTCTGGTCGGGCGCATCTTCCATGATGTGCGCCATGACATGCCCGATTTGGACGAATCGCACCTGATTCACGAAGCCGTGCGCCGCATGATCGGCGATATGGTGACGGACGTGATCGCGGAAACCCGCCGCCGTCTGGACGACGGCAAGCCCGACAGTCCCGACGCCGTGCGCGCCCTG
>DNMS01000040.1:5219-5583 GCA_003488105.1 Rhodospirillaceae bacterium | reverse complement strand
AAATCGGCGGCACGGTCGGCGACATCGAGGGCCTGCCGTTCCTGGAGGCCATTCGTCAGCTGCGCAACGACCTGGGCCGCGACCGCACGATGTACATGCATCTGACGCTGCTGCCCTACATCCCGACGGCGGGCGAGTTGAAGACCAAGCCGACCCAGCATTCCGTGAAGGAACTGCTGAGCGTCGGGATTCAGCCGGACGTGTTGCTGTGCCGCGCCGACCGGCCGCTGCCCGAGGGCGAGCGCAAGAAAATTTCCCTGTTCTGCAACGTGGACGAACGCGACGTCATCCCGGCATTGGACGTGGACACCATTTACCGGGTGCCGCTGGCCTATCACGCCGAAGGCCTGGATGCCTCCGTCTA
>DNMS01000040.1:1137-5038 GCA_003488105.1 Rhodospirillaceae bacterium | reverse complement strand
ATCGCCGTGGTCGGCAAGTACACGGTGCTGCCCGATGCCTACAAGTCGCTGATCGAGGCCCTGACCCACGGCGGTATCGCCAACAACGTCAAGGTCAACATCAAGTGGATTGAATCCGAAATCTTCGAGACCGAAAGCGAAGCCCTGCATACCCTTGAGGACGTGCACGGCGTGCTGGTCCCGGGCGGCTTCGGCGAGCGCGGCTCGGAAGGAAAGATTTCCGCCGTCACCTTCGCGCGTGAGCGCGGCGTGCCCTATTTCGGCATCTGCTTCGGCATGCAGATGGCGGTGGTCGAGGCGGCGCGCAATCTGTCCGGTATCAAGGGGGCGAGTTCGACCGAATTCGGCCAGGCCAAGGAGCCGGTGGTCGGTCTGCTTACCGAATGGATGAACGGCAACCAATTGGAACAGCGCAAGCTGGGCGGCAACCTGGGCGGCACAATGCGGCTCGGCGCCTTTCCCTGCACCTTGCAGGACGGCTCGCGCGTCCGCGATATCTATGGTCAGCAGGACATTTCCGAGCGTCACCGCCATCGCTACGAGGTCAATACGGAATACCGTCCACGGCTGGAGGCGGCGGGCCTCAAGTTCACGGGCATGTCACCCGACGGTCTGCTGCCGGAAATCGTTGAAATCCCCGATCATCCGTGGTTCATCGGGGTGCAGTTCCACCCGGAACTGAAATCGAAACCGTTCGAGCCGCATCCGCTGTTCACGTCGTTCATCGACGCGGCGGTCAAGCAGGCCAGATTGGTTTAAGCAACACTTGGTCTAAGTCAGCCTTTTTAAGGAAATGCCCTTGTCCTCTTCGATCACCGTCGGCGACCTGACCATCGGCAACGGCCTGCCGCTCGTGTTGATCGCCGGGCCCTGCGCCATGGAAAGCCAGGGCCACGCGCTGGACATGGCGGGTGCCTTGAAGGAAATGACCGGCAAGCTGGGCATGGGGCTGATCTACAAGACGTCCTTCGACAAGGCCAACCGGACCAGCGCCACCAGCCCGCGCGGCATGGGCCTGGACAAGGCCTTGCCCGTGTTCGAGGCGGTGAAGAAACAGATCGGCTGCCCCGTGCTGACCGACGTGCACGACGCCGGGCAATGCGCCGAGGCCGCGACCGTGGTCGACGTGTTGCAGATCCCGGCCTTTCTGTGCCGCCAGACGGACCTGCTGATCGCCGCCGGCGAGACGGGGGCCGCCATCAACGTAAAGAAGGGCCAGTTCCTGGCGCCCTGGGACATGCAGAACGTGGTCGACAAGATCAAGTCGACCGGCAACCAGCGCGTCATGGTGTGCGAGCGGGGGGCGAGCTTCGGCTACAACACCCTGGTGTCCGACATGCGGGCCCTGCCGGTGCTGGCCAAGACCGGCTGCCCCGTGGTGTTCGACGCCACCCATTCCGTGCAGCAGCCGGGCGGGCAGGGTGCGACCTCCGGCGGGCAGCGGGAATTCGCGCCCGTGCTGGCCCGCGCCGCCGTGGCCGTGGGCGTCGCCGCCGTATTCATGGAAACCCACGAGGACCCGGACAAGGCACCTTCCGACGGGCCCAACATGATTCATCTAACCGACATGCCCGCTGTGCTAGAAACGCTCGCGGCGTTCGACCGGCTGGCCAAGGCCCATCCGGTTTCCCTATAACGCCCCGACCTTGAATTCCATCCGACGGCCCACCGGCCCGACCTGACCGGAGTAAAGACATGACCGCCATCGTCGACGTGTTCGCCCGAGAAATTCTCGATTCCCGCGGCAATCCCACCGTGGAAGTGGACGTGACCCTGGAAACGGGCATTCTCGGCCGCGCCGCCGTGCCGTCGGGGGCCTCGACCGGCGCCCACGAGGCCGTGGAACTGCGCGACGGCGACGATGCGCGCTACCTGGGCAAGGGCGTACTGGCCGCCGTCGACGCCGTGAACGGCGAAATCTGCGACGCCCTGGCCGGCGCGGATGTCGAGGATCAGCTGTTCATCGACAACGTGATGATCGAGTTGGACGGCACGCCCAACAAGGCGCGGCTCGGTGCCAACGCGATCCTGGGCGTCAGCCTGGCGGCCGCCAAGGCAGCGGCGGAGGAGGCGGGCCTGCCGCTGTACCGCTATGTCGGCGGTGCCTTCGCCCGCGACCTGCCGGTGCCGATGATGAACATCATCAATGGCGGGGCCCATGCGGACAATCCCATCGATTTCCAGGAATTCATGATCATGCCCGTGGGTGCGGACGATTTCCCCGACGCCCTGCGCATGGGGGCCGAGGTGTTCCATACCCTCAAGAAAGGCCTGGCCAAGGCGGGGCACGCCACCAACGTGGGTGACGAAGGCGGCTTCGCGCCGAACCTGAGCAGCTCGGAAGAAGCCCTCGACTTCATCATGAAGGCGATCGCCGACGCCGGCTATGCGCCGGGCGAGGATGTGGTCCTGGCCCTCGACAGTGCGTCGACCGAATTCTACCTGGACGGTAAGTACATCATGGAGGGGATCGGCAAGACCCTTGGCGGCGACGAAATGGCGCGGCTGTATCAGGATCTCTGCGCCAACTATCCCATCAAATCCATCGAGGACGGCATGGCCGAGGATGACTGGGATGGCTGGAAGGCCCTGACCGACGCCATCGGCGCCACGGTGCAGCTGGTCGGCGACGACCTGTTCGTGACCAATCCGGTGCGTCTGGCCGACGGCATCGAAAAGGGCGTCGCCAATTCGATCCTCATCAAGGTCAACCAGATCGGCACCCTGTCGGAAACCCTGCAGACGGTCGAGATGGCCCATAAGGCCGGCTACACGGCGGTGATTTCCCACCGCTCCGGCGAGACCGAGGACACCACCATCGCCGACATTGCCGTCGCCACCAACGCCGGGCAGATCAAGACCGGGTCCTTGTCGCGCTCCGACCGGCTGGCCAAGTACAACCAGCTGCTGCGCATCAACGAGGACCTGGGGCCGACGGCGCGCTACAACGGCGCGGCGCTGTTCGGTTAGGCGCGTTAACCTTTTCGGATTTCCAAAGTACTGGAAAAAAAGGGCTTTTCCGAGTCCTAACCGAAAATTAACCATCATTCCTTAGATTCGTACCTGCCGATTCGCGGAACCGGCGTGGGGAATACTGGGGAATGAAAACGATGGCGACGCGCTTTGCCTCTCTGAAGAAAAAACTGGCCACGGCCCTGGGACCGTCCCTGGGCATTCTGGCCTGCACCTATTTCGCTTACCACACCGTGCACGGCGACCGGGGCGTCACGTCCCTGATGCTGATGCAGGAAAAGGTCGCCGAGGCACAGATCCTGGCCGACGATCTGAAGGCGCAGCGCGTCGAGTGGGAACACCGGGTCGAACTGCTCGGCTCTCAATCCCTCGACCTCGACATGCTTGAGGAACGGGCCCGCGTCATGCTGAACGTCGGCTTCGACCGCGATTACGTCATCTTCTTTACCAAGACGGGTAGCTGAGCCATGGGATCGCTCGCGGAAACCTTGCGCCCGCCTTATTACGCGGCCGTCGTCACGCCGGTCGGCGGGGACATTGACCTGCCGGGCCGCATGGCCATGGATGAACTGATTTCCCTGGCGCCACGCCTTGACGGGTTTCTCGGCCTTGAGACCGGCCGCCTGGACGATGGCCGGGGAGCGGCCGTGTGTTATTGGAAAACGCCTGCGGCGATCCAGGGCTGGAAAACCCGCGTTCTGGCGCAAATGATGGAAGAGGTGAGCCTGAAGAACCGGCGCATCGAGGACGCCTGCGCCATCGAGGTGACGCGCATCGTCAAACGCCTGTTTGGGCGCAAGACGCCCCTTTCCGTCGAAATCATGAGCACCTACACACCACCGGTACCGGCGGTCGAACGGAGCGCTGCGTAATGTCCGCCCAGGCGTCCATTGCGGTCGCCGAGGGCAGGGATCTTTTGACGGCGGCG
>DNMS01000040.1:306-910 GCA_003488105.1 Rhodospirillaceae bacterium | reverse complement strand
TTTTGACGGCGGCGTTCGTCGGCGTCGAACCCGAAGGTGATGGTCGGCCGACCTATTTCGCAGTCCTGTTTACCGATGCCTGGGACGGCGACCCGCCGACCAAATGGGCAGAGGCGCTACGCCTGCTCGCCACCCTGGCAGAACAAAGCCCGGGTTATCTCGGCTACGATGTCGAGGTCATGGAGGGCGGGCGGGAATACGCCGTCACCCATTGGGCGTCACCCGCGCATATCCGGCAATGGAAGAAATCATCGGCCATCGTGATCGGCGACAACGGCCTGTTGTCGCGGATTTACGGACGGGAAGGTTGCCTGTGGCCCTGGCTTGATGCAGCCAAACAGGCCTGATCCGTCATCGTAATGATCATAATTTAACTGTTATTAGATTAATTAAATAGCAGCATTCCTGACCTATATTGTTTTTCACCCCTTTTTTCAGCTATGATCTCCCGAAGTGATGGCGGGTAACCGCCGACCCTGGGAGGGATGCGAAAAGGCGGATACCTTTGGCGCGCCATCCAGGAATGGAAACAGTCAGCCAAGGGAGGTCCAATGGCCCGGTCACCCAAGACGGCGGCAAAGGCAAAAACGCCCGCCAAGTCATC
>DNMS01000040.1:0-150 GCA_003488105.1 Rhodospirillaceae bacterium | reverse complement strand
CAAAAACGCCCGCCAAGTCATCAACCGCGAAATCTTCCAAGACGGGCCCGACGCCCGACGAGCTTCGCCATTATTACCGCGAAATGCTGCTCATCCGGCGGTTCGAGGAAAAGGCCGGCCAGCTGTATGGCATGGGCCTGATCGGCGGCT
>DNMS01000359.1:9124-12248 GCA_003488105.1 Rhodospirillaceae bacterium | reverse complement strand
GGGGACGTTCGCCCAATCTTTCTCCCTCTCCCCCGCCTTGGTGGGGGAGAGGGCCGGGGTGAGGGGGGGCTGAGTACGACCCTTTCGTGCCTTGGTCCATTGCGCCTATAACGGGCCATGGCTTTTACACCCCGCCGATCCCTGGACCGCCTGCGCACGGCACCACCGCTGGCGCGCCGTATCGCCGTGGCCTTGCCGCTGGTGGCGATCCTGGGTTACGCCGTGTTCTGGTTCACGGTCGCGGGCGTCGCGGAACAACAGGTCCGCGCCTGGACCCAGGCCCAAGCGGCGCACGGCGTCACGATCACCCATGGCGCCCTGGTGACCGGCGGCTTTCCTTTTCGCGTCGACGTCCGCATCGCGGCCCCCGCCGCCGCCTGGCCGGGCGGAACCTGGCGCGGCCCGGAGCTGATGCTGTCGGCCGCACCCTGGGACTGGCGGCGCCTCAACTGGCGTGGCGACGGCGTGCATGACGTGACCTGGACGGGTAAGGACGACAAGGTGCATCAGGCGGCGCTGACCGCCCGCCACCTGGAAGGCTGGGGCGAGGCGGGCAGGGGCGGCCTGCCCCGCGTCGAGGCCTGGCTGACCGATGGGTCGCTGGCACTTGCCGGGGGCACGGTCACGGCGCGCGGGCTGTTGGTCCAGATCCTGCCGCCCGGCCCCGATGATGCGGAGGCCCCCAGTGACGATACGCCGCGTCTGCCCATTTCCCTTGATGCCAAGGGCGTGACTCTGCCGCCCGACCAGGCCACGGCGCTGGGCGATACCATCGACCGCCTGGCCCTGGAAACGTCCCTCAACGGCCCCATCGGCAAAGGGCCCTGGCCCGCGCCGGCGCTGGCCTGGCGCGACGCGGGCGGGGTGCTGGAAATCAAGCAGCTGGGCATCGTTCACGGGCCCCTGAACCTGACGGGGGAGGGGACGCTTGCCATCGATCCCGCGGGCCAGCCCGAAGGGGCCTTCACCGCCCGCGTCACCGGGTTCGCGGAAACGGTCGAGGCGCTTCGCAAGGCGGGCATCGTCGACAAACGCGCCGCCGATACCGTGCAGGTGATTCTGGGGTTGTTGTCCAAGGGGCCGGTGGGCGGGCCCCGGACTCTTGATATTCCGATGACCCTGCAGGACCGCACGCTCAGCCTGGGGGCGGTGCCGTTGCTGCGCCTCAAGCCCGTCGATTGGTTCACGCCATCCGGTTCCTGACCCGGCCGGTTCGAAATCGGCTGGCCGGTCTGCTATGCTGGGGCTCATGATCCGCGCCTTGGTCCTCATGGTTCTGCTGACGGTGGCCACCCCGGCCCCGGCCGGCGATGCGGCCAAGGCCCGCCCGCCCGCGCCGCAGAACGGCCCCTACTATTCCGGCCAATTGCTGGTTGCCGGGCCCACCATGCCCGACCCGCGTTTTCAGGGGGCGGTGATCTATCTTGCCGATCACGATGTCGAGGGCGCTTTCGGCCTGATCGTCAACCGCCCCGTGGGCGAAGGCCCGGTGCGGGATTTTCTGCTCGGCCTCGGCATGAAACCGGACCTCTCGGAAGACTTCACCGGCGACGTGCGCATCCATGCCGGCGGGCCGGTCGAGCCGGGGGCGGGGTTCGTGCTGCATACCAACGACTATCAGACAGAAACCACGGGCATGCTCCGTGGCAAGGTCGCGGTGACGGCCAGCCTGAAGGCGGTCAAGGACATCGGCCTCGGCAAGGGGCCGCGCCGCTATCTGATCCTGCTGGGCTATACCGGTTGGACATCGGGGCAGTTGGAGGCCGAAATGCGCCGGGGCGACTGGCAGATCGCGCCCTATGACGAGGACACGGTGTTCGCCGCGGACGACGCCGGAAAATGGGACCGGGCGCGGAAGGCGTCCGGCATCCCGATGTAGGCGCCGGCACAAGGCGGTGCCGGGCCACCCGCCGTTGACTTGGCCGAGGCGGGGAATTAGCGTCCCGGCAGATTGAAAGGAACCCTGCTGGTGACGGCAGCCGCTGACACGCTCCGACCTAGGAACCATCACCGCGCCACGGGCGCGGTCCTGCTGGCGGGCTTGTGGCTGAAGGTCTTCGTCGTCGCCCTGGGATTGGCGCAGCCTACGCGGGCCGCCGATGATGGGGCGAACCAAGCCGAACAAGACCTGTTGGCGGCTTTGCACGTCATCTGCACTGCGGGTGGGGTTAAGGTTTTCGGATCATCCGAGGACGATGGCGACAGTGACTCAACACCTGCCGTCATGGACCTGCTCGACTGTGCACGCTGCTGTTGCACGCCTGTTCATGGGATGGCGCTGGCGCAGGATGTCGGCTTGGTTCAGGGGCCAGCGTTGGCGACAGTTCTGCCCCCGGCTCGATCCCTGATCGTGGGGCAAGTCAGCGATAATCCGGGCAATCCCCGCGCCCCGCCGGCCCTGGTCCTTGTCTGATTAACGCCGACGTATTCCGAGGGCATTGGCCCTCACCGATTTCAAGGACTGACCATGATGAAGACCAAGACAAACCGCCCGCTGGCGGCGCTGTTCGCCGCCGTTCTGACCTTTTCCCTGCCCGCCCTTGTTCAGGCGCATGACGCAAAAACCCACGACGCTACGGCTCAACACGGCATCGCCGTCACCGGCGCCTGGGCCCGGCCGACCATCGCCAAGATGCGCATCTCCGCCGCCTACTTCCAGGCTGTGACCACGGGCGGGGAGGACAAGCTGATCGCGGCCAAGACCGCCAATGCGGACAAGGCCGAACTGCACCAGCACATCATGGAAAACGGCATCGCCAAGATGCGCCCGGTCGACAGCGTCGCCATCGCCCCGGGCACGCCCGTGGTGTTTCAGCCGGGGGGCTATCACGTCATGATCATGGGCCTGAAGGGGCCCTTGAACGAGGGTGACAGCTTTCCCCTGACCCTGACCTTTGAAAAGGCGGGCGATGTGACCGTCAATGTCATGGTGATGAAGAAAGCCGCCCAAGGTCACGGCAACATGGACCACGGCACCCATAAGCACTGATGCCTGAACGCCGCCGCCGGGGTGTGGGGATTACGCCTGCTTGGCGTCGATCACGCTCCGGCGCACGGCGCGGGTGCGGGTGAAGACCTCTTCCAGTCCGTCGCCGTCACCCTTGCGGATCATGCGCTGCATGGC
>DNMS01000359.1:8699-8973 GCA_003488105.1 Rhodospirillaceae bacterium | reverse complement strand
AAGATGTCGCGCCACATCACCGGGTCGGAGGCCGCGATGCGGGTGAAGTCGCGAAAGCCCGTGGCCGAATATTCGATCACTTCTTTTTGCAAATCCGTGGACAGCTGGGTCGCCGTGTCGACGATGGTATAGGCGATCAGGTGCGGCAGGTGCGAGGTGATGGCCAGGACCTGATCGTGATGGGCCGGGTCCATGACCTCGACCTTGGAGCCGGCGCGCTGCCACAGGTCGGTGACCTTGGCGACCGCGGCCGCGTCCGTCCCGGCCTCGGGTC
>DNMS01000359.1:6397-8427 GCA_003488105.1 Rhodospirillaceae bacterium | reverse complement strand
CGCGTCCGTCCCGGCCTCGGGCGTCAACAGATGCCAGCGGCCTTCGAACAGTTCAGGGAAGCCCGATTCCGGGCCGGAATGCTCGGTCCCCGCCAACGGGTGGCCCGGCACCAAATGCACGCCCGTGGGCAGGTGCGGTTTGATGGCATCGATGGCGGCCCGTTTCACGGAGCCCACATCGGTGACGATGGCGCCCGGCTTCAGGGCCGGGGCGATGGCCTCGGCCACGGCGGCATAGGCGCCCAAGGGCGTGCAGATCACGACGATGTCGGCATCGCGTGCGGCTTCGGCGGGGTCGGTCGTGACCTGATCGGCCAGGTCCAGCCGCAGGGCGGCGTCCAGGGTTTCCTGACGGCGCGCGGCCACGGCGATCTCGCCGGCCAGGCCGTCGCGGCGCACGACACGGGCCAGGGATGATCCGATCAACCCGATCCCGATGAACGCCATGCGGTTGAATATTGGCGTGCTCATGTGTCGGCCCCCATGAAGTCGCGAAGGGCGGCGATCACCGCCTCCATCTCATCGGCCTTGCCGATGGTGATGCGCAGGCAGTCCGGCAGGCCGTAGCCCGCGACCCGGCGCGCGATGATGCCGTTGGATTTCAGATGCTCGTCGGCGGCCTCGGCCGTCGCGACGTCCGTGAACCGGACCAGAACGAAATTGCCGACCCCGTCGGGCACGAACAAGCCCAATTGGCGGAGCGCGTCCTGGGTGCGCTTCAGCCACTCATCATTATGGGCCCGGGACATGTCGGTGAAGGCCGTGTCGTTGAAGGCGGCCAGGCCCGCCATCTGGGCCGGGACCGAGACGTTGAAGGGACCGCGCACGCGGTTGAGCACGGCGGCGACCGCTTCGGGCATATAGGCCCATCCCAGACGCGCGCCCCCCAGGCCGTACATTTTCGAGAACGTGCGGGTCATCACCACGTTGTCGGCGTCCCGCACCATGTCCATGCCGTCCGTGTAGGTGGGCGTGCCGGTGACGTATTCCGCATAGGCGGCGTCGACGATCAGAAGAATGTCGTCGCGCAGGCCGCCCCGCAGGCGCGCAAGTTCGTCCACGGTCAGGTAGGTGCCGGTCGGGTTGTTGGGGTTGGCGACGAACACAAGGCGCGTGTTGTCCGTCACCGCCGCCAGCAGGTTGTCGACGTCCGCTTTCAGGTCCGTTTCCGGCGCCTTCACGGGCGTCGCCCCCGCGGCCATGGCGGAAATGCCGTACATCAGGAAGCCGTGTTCGGAATACAGAACCTCGTCCCCCGGGCCGACATAGGCCTGGCACAGCATGTTGATGATCTCGTCCGATCCGGCGCCCAGCACGATGCGCTGGGGCTCCAGACCATATCGCGCGGCGATGGCGGCGCGCAGGTCCGGCGCATGGCCGTCGGGATAGCGGTGGATGGTCAAGGCGGCTTCCGCCAGCGCCTTGACGGCGGCCGGGCTGGGGCCGAAAGCGCCCTCGTTGGACGACAGCTTGATGACCTTCTCGGCGCCCGCGATCTTGCTTTCACCGCCCTTGTAGGGGGCGATGTTCAGGATGCCGGGCTGCGGGCGGGGCGTGGTCATCGCTTTTTCCCCGGGTCCAGTTCCTGCGGGCCCAGCGGCGTGGCGCAGGCGCCCAAGTGAATGACCCGGCTGACCTTGCCTTTGACGTTTTCCTTCAGGGCGTCCAGATGTCCCTTTTCCGGATCGACGAAGCCGAACACCTCGACCAGATGGATCCAGGCGGCCGGGCGTGCCGGTTCGTGCCAAAGCTGGTTGTACACGGGCGAAAAGCCGAGCCCGTTGAGGGCCTTGCCGATCGTGCGGAAGGGAATGTCCTCTTCACATTCGACCGCCAGATAGGTGCGGTCGCGGCCGGTCGGCTCGGGCTTGACCAGCGGGCAGATGACGAGCGCTTCCAGGCCCTGGGCCTCGAACCCGTTGCCGGGCCCGGCGAAGGGCAGGCGGGCGATGATGCGGGGCGCGTCCTCGGCCGTCGACACCAGATGACGCCACCACTGGTCGGAGTCCTGATCGTTGCGCGGCAGGGGC
>DNMS01000359.1:3448-6309 GCA_003488105.1 Rhodospirillaceae bacterium | reverse complement strand
GCGTTGCGCGGCAGGGGCAGCACGCCGAGCGTGTATTCCTGGCGCTGCACGGCCTCGACCACCCTGGCAGAGGTGGTGAACCGGCGCATGGGCGTGAAGCTGCCGTATTGATCGCGCGTCATGTCCCAGTATCCGGTCTGGTTTTCCGGAACCATGACGGCCACGGAAAACGGGCCTTCGAAGCTTAGGGTCGCGACGATCAATTCGCGCCAGATGCGGGTCAGCTCGCGGCGCGGAAAGGGGCCCTTGTGGTTCTCCATCAGGCGATAAATGATTTCCGCCTCGCGGGCCGGCCGGATCTTGACGCTTTCGCCCTTTTTGATCTCGCGCACGTTCTCCACCACCTGGGTCCGCTGCATGATCAGGTCATGGAGCTGCTCATCGATGTCGTCGATCTGTTGGCGCAGGTCGGCAAGCGTGGGTTTGCGGGGCTTTGTCATGATGTTTCGGGTCGTTGGTGGTGGCGGGGAGCTGCGTAGTGATACTGGGATGGTGGGCGGAAATCAAAGGCAAATCAGGTGCTAACGCGCGCCCGGCCCTGGTTTCAGGCGGACCCGCCCGGCGGCGGCGCCCCGCCGTTCGGGCATGGGAAGGTAGGCACGCCGGCCGCGCGCCGGGTGGGCCGGGGTCGCGGCATAGATCTGTTTGACCGCCTCCATGACCACGACGCCGGCGAAAGACCCCCACAACACGGCGCCCGCGCGCTCCCAGGCCGGGGCCGAGCGGACCAGAAGCGCCGTGCGGAACGGCGGCATGTAAAGGGCCCGGTCGGTGGTCAGTGGCGTGAACATGGATTCCCTGAGCAGGCGCGACAGCTGGCGTGGCGAGAACGGCCGGCCATGCCCGAAGGGCGTGCGCTCGAACCGTGCCCACAGACCCGACCGGTTGGGCACAACCACCATCAGCCGCCCGGAATCGGTCAGCACCCGCCAGATTTCCCGCATCAGAGGTTCAACCTGTTCGGCGCATTCCAGGGCGTGGACCAGGACGATGCGGTCCATGGACAGGTCGGGAAAGGGCAGTTCCAATTCATCCACCAAGGCCGCCTGACCGCCGCCCTGGGCGGGCCAGCGCAGCACCCCCTGGCGCGCCGGCATGGCGGCGATGACGCGGTCGGCCTCGTCGCGGAAGCCTTCCAGATAGGGTGCGGCATAGCCGATGCCCAAAATGCGCTGGCCCTTCATGTCGGGCCACATGGCGCGCATCTTGCGCCGGATCATGCGCCGCGCCGCCTGCCCCAGGGGGGCGGCGTAAAAATCGCGCAGGTCTACAACGTCGATCCACATGGGGCGGCAGCATAGAGCATTCGCAGCCCGCTCAAAACGCCCAGTGCAAGTTCATCCGGCGTGGCACAGGGCGAGGACGGGTGTTATTGTCGCCGCCAAACGACCACCCCTATCCCGGAGACACCTAATCCATGAAACTTCGCTATTCCCCGACCTCGCCCTTCGTCCGTAAGGTCATCGTCACGGCCATCGAAACCGGCCTGGATAACCAGATCGAGCGCATCAACACCAACGTTTGGGCGCCGGACACGGACATCGGCACGGACAACCCGGTCGGCAAGGTGCCGACCCTGATCACCGACGGCGGCGAAATCCTCTATGATTCCTCCGTCATCTGCGAATACCTGGACAGCCTGCATGACGGCCAGAAGCTGTTTCCCGCCGTGGGCGGTGCCCGCTGGCAGGCGCTGCGCCTCAACGCGCTGGGCGACGGCATGTGCGAAACCGGTATCCGGAGGCTGCTCGAAGGGCGGTTCTGGAAGGAAAGCCCGCGTCAGGATTGGATCGACCGCGCCAACAAGGGGCTCGGCCGTTGTTTCAAGGCGCTTGAGGACGATGCGGGCGCGCTCGCCGGTCCGGTCACCATCGGCCAGGTTTCCATCGGCTGCGCCATCGGCTGGCTCGACATGCGGTTCAATGATCTCGGCTGGCGCGACGATTGCCCGGCCGTCGCCGATTGGTATGCCGGATTCTCGGCCCGCCCGTCCATGACGGCGACCGAGCCCAAGGAATAACCGGAACCGGACGGAGACAAGGGGGGGCAAGTGCAGGCAGCCGACATCATCAAGGCCCTGAACCTGGCCCCCCATCCGGAAGGCGGTCACTTCCGGGAAATTCACCGCGATGCGCCGCCGGGCGGCGGGCGCGGGGCCGTGACCAGCATCTATTACCTGCTGGCGGCGGGTGAGCGGTCTCATTGGCATCGGGTCGATGCCGTGGAAATCTGGAACTTTCATGCCGCCGGCGGGACAGGGGTGGCGGGCCTCTCTCTCGGCTTGTCGCCGGACGGAAAGTCGGTGCAAACCCATCTACTAGGAGAAAACCTGATCGCCGGGCAATCGCCTCAGGCGGTCGTGCCGGCCGATTGGTGGCAGGCGGCGGCGCTTGCCGACGCGTCGCCGGGCGGCTGGGTCCTGGTCGGCTGCACGGTCGCCCCGGCCTTCGATTTTACCGGATTCGAAATGGCGCCTCCCGGCTGGGCGCCGGAAGACTGGAAATCCTAGGGTGCTGGGCCTAACGTAAAGGCGACTGACAATTTTCCGGTGGAGGCCGCCATGGCCGCCGACAAGACCCTGCACGGCGTGGGCAACCTGGGGGCCCTTTTGGTCCGGGCTTTTCGCTGGTTCGAGGAAGGCCTGGCGTCGGACCCTGACACGTCCCATCTGCCGCGCCTGTCCGGCACCCAATTCATGACTTTGGCATCCCTTGACGACGACGGCACCTCGATCGCCGAACTGGCCCGACGCGTCGGCGTGACCCGTCAGGCCATGCATCAGCAGATCGGTGAGATGGAAAAGGCGGCGCTGGTCGAACTGGTCGATAGCGCCACGGACCGGCGGGTCAAGCTGGTCAAGT
>DNMS01000359.1:1791-3384 GCA_003488105.1 Rhodospirillaceae bacterium | reverse complement strand
GGTCAAGTTGTCCCTGCTTGGCCGCACCCTGGATCAGAAGGCCGCCCAGGCCATCGCCGACCTGGAAAAGGAACTGACCCGACGCATCGGCAAGGATGCCGTTTCCGGCCTGCGCGCCAACCTGTCCGTCGATTGGGGCGCGCCGGGGAAATCCGCAGCCAAGGCCTGACAAAGTGCCGGGCCAGGGCGCGAATTTCACTTGCTTCATTCAAGCGACCGCATAGATTCCGTGAAAGCAGGGCGGCCGCGCCAGCCGGGACAAAACGGAAGTGACAATGGTCAAGAAATCGTTCTTCACGAAGCTTTTCAATGATGACGACGACGAAGAGTCGGTGGAGGACATCGACCGCCGCCTCGCCAAGGAACTCGCCGAGATCGAGAGCATGGAGGTCGAAGACCTCGAAGGTGCGCGCACGATGATGGCGGACTGGGAGAGCGCTGGCGCCTGCATCTATCTGATGGACCTGGCGCCCCTCTACGCCCTGATCGGCGGTCGCGAGGGCATGCTGGGCAAGCGCCTGCCCGACGCCTGCTGCCATATCTTTGACCGCATGGTCACGGCGAAGGACGGCCGCTCCCGCATGCGGGGCGACTATTTCGTCATGAGCTTCCTGTCGCTGTCGCGGGAGGCCGGGTTCGTCAAGGCGGCCCAGGTCATCAACGGCATCGGCCTGCAGACCATCGGCGAACGTTTCAAGACCATCGAAGTGCCCAACCTGCTGGTCGCGGCGGATCCCACGGATCTGACCAACGACAACGGCGAGTTCGACCCGGCCAAGGCCAAGACGCAGATCGAGTCCGGCGGCTCGGGCGTCGCCCTCGGCAATCTGGGCGCCGATGCGCCCGTGTGGCTCAAGATTTCCGTGACCAAGGCGAAGAAGGCCGCCCAGATGGTGTCCATTGCCAAGGGGCGGGGCGGCCAGGACATGGATAGTTCGCGCCCGCGCCGCCGTGGCGATCCCGGCTGGGCCGACACGCGAAGCGACCGCCGGGTCAGGATTTCCAACGATCCCATGCAGATGGAACGGCGGCGGGGTCGTGACCGGCGGGTGAACAAGTAACGCCGGCGGGCGCTACCGGATTATCGGTTTTCCTTGGCGGGACTGAACATTTCCTTCGACGCCAGCACGGCGCCGCCGACGATCAGGAGACACCCCAGACCGACCGACAGCGTGGCCGCGCCCTTCCCGAAGACGATCAGCAGCAAGGTGGATATCAGCGGCGCGGCATAGGCCAATGCCCCCAGCACCTGGATGTCGCCGTGCTTGGTGCCGTGATCCCAGGCGAAGAAGGCGGCCCCCACGGGCAGCAGGCCCAGACCCAGCACGGCCAGCCACTGGCCCGGTTCTGCGGGCCAGACCGTCGCCTCGAAGGCGATGTGGCTGAGAGCGGCAAGAACGGCCGTCGCGGCACAGAAGCCGCCGACTGTATCCGTGGGCACGGCCCCGAACCGCCGGTTGACGATGGAATAGGCGGACCAGGTCAGGGCCCCGGCCCCCGCCATGGCGTAACCCAGCGCATGTTCCGACTTGAAGCCGCCGATACCCGCCCCGTCGGTGACGAGCACCACCGTGCCCGCCAGACCCGCCAGCG
>DNMS01000359.1:0-1533 GCA_003488105.1 Rhodospirillaceae bacterium | reverse complement strand
CCCGCCAGCGTTCCCGCCACATGCCACCAGCGCAGCCGCTCTCCCGGCAGCAGGGCCGAGAACAGCACGATCAACAGCGGCCACAGATAGGCGATCAGCCCGGCCTCCACCGGCGGTGCATTGCGCAGCGCCATGAAGTAGAAGAAGTGGTAGCCGAACAGCCCGCACACGCCCAAGGCCCAGGCGCCCCAGGGCTGGCGCAGGAAGACCCCCGGCCGTTCGCCTTTGATGATCCATTTGAGGACGATCATCGCCGTGGCGACGGTGAAGCTCAGGGCGACCAGCTGAAACGGCGGCACGGCCCCGGTCAGCGTGGTCAGCAGCGCCAGCATGCCCCACATGAGGACCGCCATGCCCCCGGTCAGGGTCGCTTTCGTGCGCGCCGTGGCGGCGGTGGTCACGGCAGGAACTTCACGACCTTGAGCCGCCCGCCCGGCGCGATTACCGCTTCGGGCCGGCCATCGCCATCCAGATCCTGGACCACCACGGCCAGGTCGATGGCGTCGGTGTTCACGACCTCGGCCAGTTGGCGGAAGGTGCCGAAGGCGAAGGTGACGACACGCAGGTTGCGCCGGGCCGCATCGGGGACGATCAGGTCGGGGATGCCGTCGCCATCCATGTCGGCGACGTCGGACAGGCCCAATTCAGGGGAGCCGATGGCGTGGTTGGAAAAGCCCTCGGCCTGATGCTCGACCACCAGCCGCTCGCCCCGCCATTCGTACAGTTTCAGCACCGCGCCGACATGGGGTGTCACGACGGCGGCGATTTCCTTGCGCCCGTCGCCGTCGAAATCGCCGACGCCGACGGGGTTGAGCCAGCGGAAGGGCTGGCCGATGGGCTCCGATTCCGCGGCCTGGCGCAGGCCCCGGTCCGAGGTTTCGATGACGGCCAGCGCCGCCCCCGCCTTGGTGTAGCTTTTGACGGCCAGGATTTCGTCGACCCCGTCGCCGTCGATGTCGACGATGCGGGGGGCGCGGTCCTCGAACACGGCCTGGGTGGTCAGGTCGAGGGTTTCCAGGTATCCGCCCTTGAGCCGCAGCGCCAGCCCCCCGGCCTCGATCGCGTCGCCCAGCACGCCGTGGCCGTAACGATCCGTCGGCTTGCGGTACCAGGCGGCGCGGATGTTGCGGGTGCCGGTGACGACGATTTCGTCGGGCATGGGGCTGCTGTCGTTCGACCCCACGGGGGCAAGGGGCTCGGGGCGGGGCGTCAGGGTCACCCCCTGTTCGTCCAGGCCGACCCTATGGTGGCTGCCGTCGGCGAGGCGGATGACGGCGGCGCCGTCGATGCGGCCGACCCAGGTCACGGGATGGGGCAGTTCCGCGCCGAACTCACGCACCTCCATCGCCTCGGCGGAGGCGGCGGCGCTGAGGACAGCAGTGAGGGCGAACAGAAAAACGGCGCGTATCATGACGCGCCGTCTTAACCCAGGTTCATGGCGGATGCCAGCGGATAGGGGGCGACGCTGAAATGCTCTCCCGCCGTCATGGCCGGGCTTGACCCGGCCATCCACATGGACCCCCGGGTCAAGCC
>DNMS01000026.1:5696-7065 GCA_003488105.1 Rhodospirillaceae bacterium | reverse complement strand
TGGTGTTCGTCCACGAATGGGGCCACTACTGGATCGCGCGCCGCTGCGGGGTCAGGGTCGAAGTGTTTTCCATCGGGTTCGGGCCGGAAATCTTCGGTTGGACCGACAAGCACGACACTCGCTGGAAAATCAGCGCCATTCCGCTTGGCGGCTACGTCAAGATGTTCGGCGAGGCCGACATGGGCTGGGAGGAAGAGGAAGAGTCCGAACCTCTGCCGGCCGAAGAGAAGGCGGTGTCGTTCCATCACAAAAAACTGTGGCAGCGCTCGGCCATCGTCGCCGGCGGGCCACTGGCCAATTTCATTTTCGCCGCCGTTCTGGTGGCGCTTCTGGCCGGGATCGTCGGCACGGCGCGGCCCCTGGCCGCGGTCGGCGAGGTTCAGCCGGGCAGCGCCGCCGAATTGGCGCAGTTGCTGCCGGGTGACCGCATCACCGCCATCGACGGTCAGCCGATCAAATGGTTTGAGGATCTGCGCCAGACGGTTTCCACGCAACCGGGTGTGACGCTGCGCATGGACGTCGTGCGCGGCACGGAAACCCTGACCCTTTCCGTAACGCCCCAATCGCGTTCCGTCGAAGGGCAGGCGGCGCCGATCGGCCTGCTTGGCGTGCGGTTCGATCCCCAGGCGGTCGAGTACGAGCGCCAGGGCCCGGTCGAGGCGGTTTCCACGGGGGTCGGGTATACGGTGCAAATGGTGACCCGCATCTTCGGCGTGCTCGGCGAGATGATCACCGGTCACCGTTCGGCAGAAGAACTGGGTGGGCCGTTGCGCATCGCGCAGCTTTCCGGCGACATCGCACAGCTTGGCTTCAAGGAACTGGTCATGTTCATGGCCGCGCTTTCGGTCAACCTGGGCCTTATCAACCTGTTTCCAATCCCGGTATTGGACGGCGGACGATTGGTGTTTTACGCGGCAGAAGGGTTGCGGGGGCGGCCGGTGGCGCCCAAGATCGAGGAATACGGCATGCGCCTGGGCTTGGCACTTGTGCTGTTTCTGGTCGTGTTCGTGACATGGAATGATATAACCCAGATGCCATGGGACCGTGTGTTCGAGTGGTTCAAGGGGTTAATTTAACGGATTGCCAATGATTTAGGCTCATAAGGGCGTAACACTTGGGGCCTTGGCATGTACGTTCGGGGGAAGAAATTGGAGCGCCTATCACGTCTCCTTGTTGGTTTTGCGCTGATTGCCGCCATTTGGACGGCAGCGGCGGATGCATCGGCGCAGGGCCGCGGCACGATCAGTGAGATCGTCGTCGAGGGCGCCCAGCGTATCGAGCCGGGCACGATTCGGTCCTACCTTCTGATCAAAGAAGGCGAGGCCGCCGATCCCGTTCGCATCAACCGTTCCCTGAAAAGCCTGTTCGC
>DNMS01000026.1:2891-5548 GCA_003488105.1 Rhodospirillaceae bacterium | reverse complement strand
GAAAATCCGATCATCAACCGCGTCGCCTTCGAAGGGAACAAGAAGGTCGAGGATTCAACGCTTGAGGGCGAAGTCACGCTGCGCCCCCGCGTCATCTTCACCCGTGCCAAGGTTCAAACAGACCTGCAGCGCATCCTGGCCGTCTACCGCTCGACCGGACGGTTCGGTGCGACGGTAGAGCCCAAAGTCATCCGTCTGCCGCAGAACCGCATCGATCTGGTGTTCGAAATCAACGAAGGTGAGCCGACCAAGGTTGCCCGCATCTCGTTCATCGGCAACGAATTCTTCGATGACGATGACCTGCGCGAGAATGTTCAAACGAAGGAGTCCATCTGGTATCGGTTTCTGTCGAGTGACGACACCTACGATCCCGATCGCCTGACCCTCGACCGCGAACTTCTGCGTCGCTTCTACCTGCGCAACGGGTTTGCCGATTTCCGCGTGCAGTCGGCCGTCGCCGAACTGACCCGCGACCGCAAGAACTTCTTCATTACCTTCAGTGTCCAGGAAGGAAAGCGGTACCGCTTCGGCAAGGTCGATGTGGTTACGACCATCCGCAATCTTGATGTTGAGTCTCTCCGCAAGGTCGTCGATATCGATCCCGGTGATTGGTATGACGCAAGCCAGGTCGACAAGACCATCGATTCCATCACCGAGGCGGTCGGCGAGAAGGGCTTTGCCTTCGTCGAAGTGCGTCCGCGCCTGGACCGTGACCGTGACAAGCGGACGATCGATGTGGTTTTCGAGGTCAACGAGGGGCCGCGTGTGTTCGTCGAACGCATCAACATCGTCGGCAACGCGCGTACGAAGGATGATGTGATCCGCCGCGAATTCCGTCTGGTCGAAGGCGACGCCTTCAACGCGGCCAAGCTGCGCCGGTCACGTACCCGGATCCAGAACCTGGACTTCTTCGAAACCGTTGAGATGGAGCCGGTTCCCGGCAGCGCCCCCGATAAGGCGGTCATCAACGTAACGGTGGCGGAAAAGTCGACGGGTTCCATTTCCATCGGCGCCGGGTTCTCGACCGATCAGGGCGTGCTTGGCGATTTCGGACTGCGCGAGCGCAATCTGCTCGGCACCGGCCGGGATTTGTCGTTGCGCTTCATCCTGGCCGCGCGACGCAGTGAAATCGATCTGAAGTTCACGGAACCGTTCTTCCTGAACCGCGACATCGCGGCCGGTTTCGATGTCTTCCGCATCACCGAGGATCTGCAGGATTACGGTTCCTTCGACAAGAAACGGACGGGTTTCAGGCTGCGTGCCGGCTACCATATCACTGAGCTTTTGACCCAGAATTGGGCCTATGAATTACGTCAGGAATCCATCTTGGATGTTGATTCCAGCGCGTCTCTGGTGGTTCAGGATGCGGCGGGAACCAACATGTTCTCGTCCGTTGAACACGGCATTACTTACGACACGCGCGATAACCGTCTGACGCCGACCAAGGGCTATTTCACCAAGCTCGCGACCAACCTTTCGGGTGTTGGGGGTGATGTCTATAGCGTGAAGAACGTCGCGTCTGGTGCCTATCATTGGACGCCTAGCGAAGGATTCCTTCTCACCCTTGGTGGCAGGGCCGGCTTCGTCTACGCATTGCAGGACGACGTCCTGCTGTCCGAGCGGTTCTTCGTCGGCGGTCGCGACCTGCGCGGGTTTTCCGTCGGCGGTGTCGGGCCGCGCGACATTACGACGGATGACTCGCTGGGGGGCGAATGGATGTATTCCGGCACGCTGGAGCTTGGCTTCCCCCTGGGCCTGCCGGCTGAATTGGGCGTCGCCGGCCGTGTGTTCACCGATATCGGTAGCGCCGGAGAAATCGCGACCACCCGCACAGGTATCGAGGATACGGGCTCGCTGCGTGCCTCCGTCGGCTTCGGTGTGACCTGGAAATCGCCGTTCGGTCCTCTCGGTCTCGACCTCGGCATTCCGGTGGTCAAGGAATCGTTTGATGAAACCGAGATTGTCCGCGTGAACTTCGGCACGCGATTTTAGGAGGTTCTTTTGTATTACGTGACAAAGTCCGTTGTTTGGCGCGGCCTGATTTTGGCCCTGTGCCTTACCGTTCCCGCAGCCGTCCAGGCCCAGCAGGAGCCCAAGACCGGGCAGGCGGCGACGGCAGAGGATATCAACTCGCGCGCCGCCAAGGTCGCCGTGCTGGATGTTCAGCGCATTCTGCGTGAAGCGAAGGCGATGAAGAACATTCGCGATCAGGTGTCGCAGCTGCGTAAAAGCTATCAGGAAGAGATCGAGAAAATGCAGGGCGACCTGCGCACGGCCAACGAAGAACTGCGCCGCAAGCGCACCATCCTGTCGCCCGATGCCTTTGACGAAGAACGTCGCAAGTTCGACCAGAAAGTGGCCGAGGTTCAACGTCTGGTGCAATCGCGCAATCAGCAGCTCGACCGCGCCAACGCCGAGGCCGTCATCGAAGTTCAGAAGGTCTATAACGCCATCGTTCTCGAGCTGGCGAATGAACGGTCTTACGGCCTCATCTTCCGCAAAAGCGCGACCATCGTCGTTCACCCGCCCATCGAAGTGACGCCGGAAGTTCTGGCTCGTCTCGACAAGCGTCTGCCGGCGGTCAAAGTCACACCGCCGCAAAAATAGACGCCGATGGCCGACCCCCGATTTTTCACGAGGGCCGGGCCCTTCGCCCT